>NZ_VOZD01000008.1:0-73010 GCF_013419915.1 Acinetobacter sp. YH12043 | reverse complement strand
TCCACACAAGTTGTTCTTCATAATCTCTTAATGATCTTCTTACTACTTCGTCAGTAGCAAGCTAGGTCGGCTATATTACTCTCTATCTCTAGAAAGTCAACCAGTAATGAAAATTATTTTTAAACTTCCTTCCTAAAACCCAACTCAACCATTTCATGCTAAGTTACTGTTTTATCAGAAGTTTTAATCTTCATCACCGCCGATGGATGTGCATTCTACAGTATTTCAGAGGGCTTGCAACACCTTTTTCAAATAAATCTTACCGCATGTCTAATTTTTAGCCTTTTATGAAGTTTTTATTCATTTATTATACAATTTTGCTTAAATTACGCCTATTCCTAGTAATACAGTTTATTATTCCGGGTTAAACAACGCCACTATACTCAGAACAAGGCTTTGGGGTTTCCTTATGCATCGCTCTATTTATTTATCTTTATGCTTATTTTCTTTGGCCTCTAGCCCATTAATTTTTGCTGAAGACACTACTCAGGCTGAACAGACTGAAATAGAAACTGAATCTTCTACTACTGCTACGGTTCCACTCAGAGAAAAAATATCTTCTAAAGTGAGTCACCTGCAAACCCAGCTAAAAGTCGATGCTAGTGCTGCACAGGCTGAAGAAGTTAAAGATCCTTTCCAGGGCTGGAATAGAAAGGTGTATCAATTTAATGATGCAATCGATCAGGCAGTTGTTCGCCCCATTGCAGTTCAGTATCAGGAAAAGGTTCCTCAAGATGTGCGTGGCAGCTATACCCAGTTCCGTAGCAATTTAGGTGAACCATGGAATGCGGTAAACCAGTTGATTCAAGGCCGTCCTGCTCGTGCCGCAAAGTCTTTGGGCCGTTTTACCATTAATACCTTAACTACTTTAGGTCTGGCAGATCCTGCCCGGCGTCTGGGACTGGATCATGAAGATGAAAAGTTCGGGATTACGCTAGGTTATTACGGTGTACCTTCCGGTCCTTATGTGATGTTACCGTTCCTAGGCCCAAGTTCTGTGCGTGATACTTTCGGTATGGCAGTCGATAGCCAGACCCGTCCACAGAAATATATTCTTGAAGATGATGAAGGCTTGTATTGGGGTGATCAATTCTGGCGTGCAATTGATAATCGTGCAGAATTACTTGATATTGAAGGTGTGTTAACAGGTGATCGTTATGCACAAATTCGCGATATTTATTTGCAACGTACCAATTATATGATCGCCCAGAAAAAAGGTCTGGAACAGGAATCTTTATTCCTTGAAGATGACTTCGATGATGAAAATCTTGAAGATGAATCTTTCGATGAAAATGAGACTGAATCTTCTAGTGATGACCTTTGAAACCTAAGCTCAATGATGATTTGCTAGCGAAAACCGTTCGCTAGCAATCATTTGCTTGTTATAGTACATCTTATAACTCATCCCAGGATCGAACTACCTGTCTATGTATTTCATTCAACCTACCCGTGATATTCCTTATTTAGATCAAGTGCTTGAGAAGCTTCCGCACGTTCAAGTAATCAAGCTGGAAGATCACGAGTTGTACGATGCGACGATTATTGCCATTGCAGATGTACATGATTATCTGAAATATAAGTGGAACCTTCCGACTGTCGTATTAGCGCTGGAAAATGAAGGAACAGCCTTGGCACAAGCTTGGGAACAAGGTGCTTTGGCAGGCTGGATCTGGGATAAACTGCCTGAACAACCCGATATCGCATTACAAAAAATCGATGCGCAATATAAGCGTAATCAGGATAGTCGTGATCTTCCTTCAGCAGCAGAGCTACAAAAACGTTTGCTACCGAATGAAATTGAATTAACCAATTATGCGGTTGAAACCTATTTTCAGCCTTCTGCCTATCTATCTGGCGATTGGTATGATTACTGGAAAATCAGCGATAAAGAAGTCATTTTCTATCTGGCAGATGTTTCTGGTCATGGCGTTACCAGCAGTTTATTAACATCCTGGATGGCAGCCTTTCATGGACGTTCGAAAACGCCTCGTGAGCTGATCAAGAAGCTGAACGGGATGCTGGTTCAGGAAAATATTGAAAAACATATTACCATGATTGCCGGAATTCTGAATCTGGAAACCCATGTCTTGAAATGGTCTAGTGCTGGCCACTACCCTCCTCCGATTATCTTTGAACCGAATCAGGAACCAAAAATCCTGTCATCCAGCAGCTTTCCTCTTGGTCTGACCGAAGACCTTGAGGTAGAAGAAAATGAATATATCCTCAGCCGCAATGCACGATTTATTATCTGTTCAGATGGAGCATTGGAGCCGTTTAACGGCGGTCTGAATGAACAATTTTCCCAATTATTGCATCACTTACAGAACGAATCCTTCGAAGCACCCGAACATGTTGCCGACGATATTGCCATTCTCAGCTTTATAAGAGTGAAATAGCAGTATAATCACAAGCTTTATAAGCACTTAATTTGATTGCGACTTTCAGCTACTTGAGTATCCGTAGACCCTATGGGATAATTTAATATCCTTCTCTGCAAATGGCATTTATATGTCAACAGGTCATGTTGAATATGCAAGCTTGAATGGAACGCATATTTTTAAGCTTATCGGCGAAGTGCGGGCCCAATCTTGTATTAGTCTAGACAAATTACTGAACAAACTTGAGCAGCAGGACAACGTTGTTGGCGCAATTGTTGATCTGACTGAAACCAGCTTTATTGACAGCACTGTACTGGGTGTCCTAGCAAAATTAGGACTTAAACTTAAGCAGCTCCATAAGATCCAGGCGGTGATGTTGTCGACTAACTCTGATATCACGACTCTGGCCAACAGTATGGGCTTGGGGCAGGTCTTTGTCATTTTGGATTACTGCGGTGATTCAAATGTATGTACGCGTAAACTGATGGAAGAACATGTGACGCATCAAGCAATGCTGAAAACTGTTCTAGATGCACACAAGACTTTAATGTGGTTAAATCAGAGCAACCAGAATATGTTTGAGCCCTTGGTCAAACAGTTGCAAAAAGAACAAGATAATCTAGATCAAGTGTCTGAACAAAAGGTATGAACACACAATAAGGAATCCCTATGACTTTACTTTCTGTTGCACAGATGAATTCCCAAAATGAAATTGAGCAAAATTTCATGACCATCGAATCATTAATTCAACAAAGTAAAGCAAAAGGTGCTGAGCTTATTGTCTTTCCTGAAAATTTCGTCTGTTTTGCTGCTGGTAAGCAGCGCGAAACTGCAGCTCAATTCGAGAGCATTCAACAACGTCTGGAACAACTAGCGCATCAATATCAGATCTGGATTATCGCAGGGACATTACCCTGTCCTTATCGTCCTGATGGTTCGATTATTGAAGATGGCCGGGTTAGAACCGTAAGTCTGTGTATTAGTCCAGAAAAAACTGAAGCTCGCTATGACAAGATTCACCTCTTTGACGTGCAGGTCGGTGATGCTGTTGGGGGCTATCAGGAATCCCAATTCTTTGAACCAGGTACCGATGTCGTCGTTGCGAAGACGCCTTTTGGCAATATTGGCATGATGGTCTGCTATGACCTGCGCTTCCCTGAACTTGCGCTTCATTTACGTACACAAGGTGCAAATATTTTGACTGCGCCATCTGCCTTTACCTTCACCACTGGCCAAATGCACTGGCAATTATTATTGCAAGCACGTGCTATGGATACCCAATGCACAGTTCTCGGTGCTGCTCAACAGGGTTGGCATGGTGAAAAACGTCAAACTTGGGGACATGCCGCTGCCACAAACAGCCGTGGTCAACTTCTCGATATGGTGCATGCGGAAGGCGCACAGATTATTACGGTTGATTTTGATTTGACTGGGCAGGCCAAAGTGCGTGAGTCTATGCCACTCATGCAGCATCGCAAGCTACTAAAGTTCTCTTAAGTCAGACTTTTTAACGCATTCTCATTCGCTTGCATAAATTAACAAAATCCCTGCTTATTCTTCCCTAGAAATTATGGAGCATAGAAGTTCCATAAAAGAACAAGCAGGAAATACTCTCATGTCATTAGAAAAAGCAGTATATACCGCACGTGCCAAAGCTACAGGCGGTCGAGATGGCCGTGCAACCTCTGACGATCAGATTTTGGATGTGAAACTGGCAGTGCCCAAGGAAATGGGTGGCCCAGGTGGCGGGACCAATCCTGAACAATTGTTCGCTGCAGGTTATTCAGCCTGTTTTTTAGGCGCCATGAAGTTTGTTGCCAACCGGGATAAAATCAATATTAGCAAAGATGCCTATATTGAAGGTGAAGTTGGCATTGGTCCGATTCCTACCGGTTTTGGCATTGAAGTGACTTTAAATATTCATTTAGAAGGAATGGAACAGGACGAAGCTCAAAAGCTGGTCGATGCCGCACACATCGTTTGTCCTTATTCAAATGCAACCCGAAACAATATTGATGTTACTTTGAATGTCATCACCTAAGTCTACATAAGCATTCCACTCTCTATCCTGAAAAATCAGAAGTCATTTCAGGATAGAGCTGATTATTCTTATAAAATTTTAATCAAAATTGCTTTGTGCTATTTAATAGAAAAATAATCATTTGAGATATTTACTTAAGAAAACTGCGCCTTCCTATCACAACGAATAAAAATTTACTCTGCCGCCTCATTGGTCACACGCAAAACTTCTTCAATAGTCGTTTTACCAGCCAGCACTTTACGTAAACCATCATCACGAATTGAACCAGATTGCTGACGTGCATAGGTTTCCAGCTCATATTCAGCCGCATTACCATGAATCAGACGGCGCATATGCTCATCAACCGGTACAATTTCATAAATGGCGGTACGTCCACTAAAGCCGGTATTACCACACCGTTCACAACCGTGCGGTTGAGGTAATCTTAAATCCTGTGGATGCTCAATATGTTCAAACAGATTCTTTTCAAATGCATCCGCATCCTTCCAGGTCGCACAATGCGGACATAAGGTACGTACCAGACGCTGAGCAACTACCCCAATTAAGGAGCTGGATAGCAAGAATGGCTCAATTCCCATGTCTTTTAAACGGGTCACTGCACCAATCGCAGTATTGGTATGCAGCGTTGACAATACCAAGTGACCTGTCAGTGAGGCTTGAACTGCAATTTCTGCGGTTTCCAGATCACGAATCTCACCGACCATCACCACATCCGGATCCTGACGCAACATGGCTTTTAAAGCACGAGCAAAGGTCATGTCGACTTTGGTATTTACCTGAGTCTGACCAATCCCTTCTAACTGATATTCCACCGGATCTTCAGCCGTCAGGATATTTTTGGAACCATCATTTAGATCAGAAAGTGCTGCATATAAGGTAGTGGTCTTACCCGAACCGGTAGGTCCAGTCACCAGAATAATGCCATGAGGACGATGCACCAGGGTCTTGAGTCGATCATAATCGTTATTCATCAAGCCCAGATGAGTCATATTCAGACGGCCAGCCTGTTTGTCTAGCAATCGCATCACCACCCGCTCCCCATAAGAGGATGGCAAGGTTGAAACACGGACATCGACTTCACGCCCTGCCAGACGCAAGGAAATACGTCCATCCTGAGGAATACGTTTTTCTGCAATGTCCAGCTTGGCCATGACCTTGATCCGTGATACCAGTAATGGCGCCAGCTCACGACGTGGCTGCACAATTTCACGCAACTGCCCATCGACACGCAAGCGTACGGAAAGTCGTTTTTCGAAAGATTCCACATGGATATCTGAGGCGCCAACACGGATCGCTTCCGACAACAAGGCATTGATCAGACGGACAATAGGCGCATCATCTTCCTGATCCATCAGGTCTTCGGCTTCAGGAACCGAATCGGCAAGGCTTAATAAATCAGGATGATCTTCCAGACCGGCAGCCACCTGCTGTGACTCACCGCTATCGCCGGCAAAACTGGAACTGAGTAACTGATTGAATTCTTGTTCTGTACAATGTTGATACTGAGCCGGATGACCCAGCAAACGGCGTGCTTCCTGTAATGCAAGCATAGACGTATTGTCACGACGGACAATAAAAGCCTGATCCCCCTCATAACGCAACAGCACACCATGACGTTTCGCAAAGCTATACGGGATTTGTAATTGTTTCAGTACTTGCATCGCAGATTATAATAATGATGAAAAAATTTAAATTGAGTGTACTCTAAGCATATGACAGCGTGAAGTATGTTTTCAAAGATTTAGCAAGAAAGGATGCCAACATTGCCCCTAGATCAAGAGGAATTAAACCTGCAGTCTCCCAGAATTCAATGGTGGGGAGAGCAAAGTTTTGAAATTAACGAGTCCAAGGCCTGGCAATTTGGCTCACTACTCTTTCGTTTGACCCGGGGTTTACAGGAATGGCGGCTAGAATATTATCGCCCGACGGTTCAGTACGATTATGAACAGCAATGGCATCAGATCAGTGATCCACTGTTTGCATTTCCGACCCCAGTGAAAATTGAACGTTATATGTTCAAATCTACCCAAAGCAAGTTACAGCTTATGCCTCGTCTGGCGAATCGCTCCGTAGTAATTAAACCGGTTGATCCGATTTATATTCCGGCTGGACAACGTGGAACCCTCTATATCAGCACCCCGCTATGGATTGCCGGTTTTGTCGAAGGTCAACGTGAACCGATTTTTGATCTTCCAGTGATTTTACCGAAAGATACCTGGTTTGGGCCAAATCACCGTTCCGGTGAAATTTGCTATGCTACCGCAGTCGATGGCCGGACTGAATTGCAACAATTACGTCCTCGTGCATTCCGTGCTGTGACTCCAATTGAGTTTCATAATACCAGTCAGCAGCAACTGCGTTTCGATCGGATGAATGTTCCAGTACCTGCATTGCCTCTCTTTTATAGTGCCAGCACTGAACGTCTGTGGACCTCGCAGATTAAGGTTTTGCATGAAGGTCTGGATCGCCCACCCCGGATCCGGGTGGAAAACCGTACCCCGCCCAATGCGGGTGAAGTGGATTATTTACACCCACCGCGTGATCCGGCGGGAAATTTATTTAATATGTTTGATTCATTTTTCTAAGAGCGTGTGATGCCAAATTCGAATATTCCAACCGAAGTCACCAACAGTCTCAAGGGAGTATTTACCAATATTAATACCGATCGCCTGACTGAAATCGTCGTCGCGGTTGTGCTGTGTTTTATTGGTTTCCTGATCGCACGTTTTTTTTCGAATGCTTTTATCCGTACTATTGGTATACGCTTTAATGCGCATCAGCAAATGGTCTGGCGCCGCGGGATTTTCTACTTTATTTTCCTGCTGTTTGTGATGGCGAGTTTGAAGGAAGCCGGATTTAAACTCAGTGTCTTTCTCGGTGCAGCAGGTATTTTAACCGTCGCACTGGGTTTCGCATCCCAAACCTCTGCATCCAACCTGATCAGCGGTATCTTCCTGATTGGTGAAGGATCTTTTGAAGTAGGTGATACCATTCAGATTACACTGATTCGTGGACATACCGTTGAAGGTGAAGTGATTTCGATTGATCTGCTCTCGGTTAAACTACTTACCCAAGACAATATTTATGTACGCTTGCCGAACGAACAACTGATTCGGGCTCCGGTACACAACTTGTCCAAGTTTCCAATCCGGCGTATTCCGATTACCTTGGCTATTAATTTCCATGAAGACATCATCAAAGTGCGTGAAGTACTGCTTGATGTTGCCAATAAATATCCGCTGGTTCTGGCCGATCCAAAGCCTGCAGTCACAGTCACCGCCTTCCGTGAATCTTCGATTGAACTTTTGTTTGCGATTTGGTGTCAGCAGGAAAATTATCTGAAAGTCCGTGATGAAATGCAGGAACGGATTCGAAATGGCTTTCTCGATAACCAGATTGAAATTCCGGTACCGAAAATGGGCTTTGTTGATCATCCACTGGCTCGCCCACTGGAAAATGAAGACGTTGATCAATATGCCAATGAGAAGGAGCTGAAGAGAGAGCCGGATTTAAAATAACTTTTTCTAAATCACTCCTCACCTCCCTTTACTAAGGGAGGAACTGTCATAAAAAGCCTGTCTTTCTTTTACATATCGCTTAAAGCAGTGCTTTAAGCTCGTTCAGGGTTTGGGGAGATTAAATTAACGCTCAAATCGAGTAATTTAGATTCAAACCCTTTTCTCCCCATCCGGCATTGGTGCTATATACGCAATCAGTAGCATGACCCCACCGGCCAGCAAGAATGAAATCACACGTGTCAGTGTACCGGTATGAGATAAGTCGAATAACACCAGCTTCAAGCTGACGATTACCAGAATACTGCCTCCTAAAATCCACATCGGTTTAAGCCTTTTTAGCGTAGCCGTCCACATAGTCGCCCAGGCCAGCAATACCCAAAGAATCGTCAGGCTTAACTGTGCTGTGGCATTACTCCACAATTCCAGGCTATTGAATGGTGTTTGCAGATAGATATGTAAGGCCCGTAATACAATATAGCTCGACAGCCATAACAGGCTTAGTACCATCAGTACCGACATCATCCCGCGATCGTGTCCTGCCCGAATCTGCTGCAACAGCATCCACAGGAAACTGGCAAGCATGGCCAGACTGATCAGATCAAATGGATTGAATAGAGGTAACCAGTAATATTGGAAAGCTTGCTGGTTAAACAGCTGTGAGCATATTAACCAAGCTCCCATTAACACTAAGCAGTTTTTACTCTGCCAGAGTAAGCGCCACTCTGAATTTTCTTTTCGTCGATAACACCAGAACCAGAATACCAAAGGCAGAATTACCATACTGAGATAAGGCATGCTCGGTATTAGGCATACACTAGCCAAAGTCAGGCTGGCAAATACCCCAAAGCTCATCCACTCTTTGGATAAATCAATTCCTTTCACCGGTCTTAACCATAAAGCAGCCAGCAATAATGATGAAAGTGCAAAGATTCCTCGCTCCAAAGCACTTGGCCAGACCAGAATCCCATTTTCGCTATAATCAACAGCCAGCAAAATCGCAATGATCACCAATGGCGTAAGACCGCTCCATTTTGGCAATAACCAGCACCATTCCTGATGCTTGCGCTGTATGATTTCACTTAGAACCGTATAACCCAGTGCAAGACTGAATAAACTATAAATATAGGCCTGCTCATGAGCGAACTCATCTTCAAGCAAGGCAAACAACATCAGGGTCGCAGCAAAACTGAGAGTGCTCAGAAAACTGATACTTAAGCTATTAAGCTGCTGGCGGTATTTGGCTTTAAGCTGACTCAGGAAGACGACGGCGACATAACAAAAGCTGAGAATCCAGAAAATTTTCCGCGGTGTGGGATTAAGCTCAATCAGATAGTAAACACTACTGAAGCCTGCCATGATCAGCAGTCCCATACTCAGATAATGCGCAACCCGAATATTCTTTTCCAATGCCCAGAGATAAATTAGTACGCCTTCAACTGCCCAACCGACTACGCTCCACTGCTCTGTCAATAAAATGGGTGGAACCAAAGCCAGAAAGATCAGCATCAAGCTGAGATAACTTTGGGAAATGACCTGAACACTTTCTCTACGACGCACTAAAGTCCAACAGATTGCAAATATCCCGGCAAATAACAGACTAAGCCCGGCTTGCCAAAGCTTCTGATCAGGCTGATTGAAATGAATCAGATACAGGAAAATATATGCGGTAATCGGTGCAGCGAAAATCAGGGCAAGATCCAGAACCGGTTTTAAACGAAAACGCGAAAGATCCTGCCGGGCCAGTAACTGGCTAAAGCGAAAGCCTAGCCAGATGAATACCGCACTATGTGCCAGAATCAGGGCGGTCATGGTATAACGCTCGTATGTATGACCATGAATCAGGCTATACATCCCACCTACTATGACTGTGACCAGAAAGGCAATCTGGTTCAGGATTTTCCAAGGCCGCAAACTGCTGAGTAACAGCACGCCGATATTAATCAGCAGATAATAACTGATGAACTCAACCGCAGAAGCATCTCGGGTCGGCAAGGTAAACGGCGCCAGATAGGCAATGAATAAAGCCATAACTGCCAGCTCAATACTTTCCTGTTTCAAGCTTAAGTACAGCGTAATTGCTAAAATGACCAAGAACACCAGAGCTGCCAGTGGCAACGTGGCAATCACCAGATTGTAGTAGGCAAAGAACAAGGTCAGAAATAGCGCCCCTAATCCCAAGCCTTCCAGTGCCAGACCGAAACTGCGGTTTTTAGCGATCAGGGTATAACCCAATCCGGTAACAACAACAGCAGATAAGGCGACCAGTCCTAATTTCACCGCCAAGCTCAGCTGCCAGTGCTCTGTCGCAAAACGGAGTAATAAAATGATTCCGATCACCAAAATGGCGATCGCAGCTTTAAGAACCGGATTTCCTCGAAAAATCCACTGCTGGATCTGATCCAGCAATTGTGGTTGATCTGAACTAGCTTGAGCAGCAATGGGTAAAGGAATATCTGGTTGAGTGATTTCTGGATGTATCTGATCTGCTGACCGGTAACGAGATTGCAACTGGACAATGTTACGTTCCAAACGTTGTAACCAGCGTAATAGAAAGAAAATCCAGGCGGTAATGCCGATCCCTATCAGCCAGTTAAGCTCAGTCACGCCTCCGACAATGGCGATAATAGAAGAAATATACAGCGGTATTTTAGAATTGGCTGGCACAATCACCTGCGTCGGTGCTGCCAGATCCCGCACGGGCGCTTCAATAGCACTGATATATTGCATCACGCTGATCAGGAAACCCAGACCAGTGAGATAAGTCACGATCTGCAATTCCAGATACCATGCACTTATCCCCACAATTACCAGACTAATCAGCCAGATCATACGCAATTCATTTTGCCCTGCCGTCATTCTTCTCGTTCTCGTTCCTTAACCATGTCATCATACAACAGCTTGTACTGCTTATTTCATCTTCACCCGATATTCGCTAAGCTGTAGAAACCGACTTGCCCCTGCGAGTGCAGTAAAAATCACGTACAATAAAACTGTTTTTTGAATAAGGAATTGATTACATGCCACCATTTGTCTTGGTCGATGGCTCTTACTTTTTATTTCGTGCCTTTCATGCACTACCACCATTAACCACGTCAACCGGTCTGCACACCAATGCAATTCGTGGTGCGATTTCTGCTATTCAAAAACTGATGCGCCGTACCCAGCCAACCCATATGGCGGTGATTTTCGACACGCCTGAACCGACTTTCCGTCACGAGCTATCACCTATTTATAAAGGTGACCGTCCGAGCATGCCGGAAGAACTGTCACAGCAAATTCCATACTTACATGCCTTGATTCGTGCTTTGGGCATTCCCCTGCATATGCTGCCAGGTGCGGAAGCGGATGACATTATTGGTACACTGGCTAAACGTGCTGAAGCTTTAGGCCATCAGGTGCTGATTTCGACTGGTGATAAAGACATGGCACAGCTGGTGACTGATAAAGTGACCCTGGAAGACAGTTTCAAAGAAAAACCAATGGATGTTGATGGGGTTTTTGAAAAGTTTGGTGTATGGCCAAACCAGATCATTGACTATCTGACCCTGATGGGCGATGCCTCAGACGGTATTATGGGTGTGCCTGGGATTGGGGCGAAAACTGCAGCCAAATTACTCAATGAATATGGCTCGATTGGTGGCATTCTGGAAAATGTCGACAAGATCAAAGGTAAAGTTGGTCAGAATATTAAAGACAATACCGATGGCATTGCACTGGATCATCAGTTGGCCAGCATCATTTGCGATCTGGATTTAAGCTTCACTTATGATGACCTGAAACTTCAGGATCCAAATGTAGAAGCTTTACGTAATCTGTATACTGAACTGGAATTCCGTAACCAGCTGCAATCACTGGATCATCCAAATAATCCCAATAACCGTAATTATAAACAGGCTACCCAATCGATTACTGCCAAAGCAGCACCTGAACCTCAGGAAGCTGATGACCAGCAGGCGACACTGAGCAGTGATAACGATCAGCTCGGAGAGGCGACTTATCATACCGTCTTGACTCAGGAAGATTGGAGTAAGCTGTTTGAACGTTTAAATACTGAAAAACGCTTTGCTTTTGATACTGAAACCACCAGTCTGGACTATCGTATTGCACAGATTGTCGGCTTTTCGGTGGCTTTTGATGCCCAGGATGCCTATTACGTACCGCTAGCACATGATTATGAAGGTGCGCCAGAACAGCTCAATCGTGAAGAAATTCTGGCTCAGATCAAACCGATTCTAGAAAATGAAGCCATTCAGAAAATTGGCCACCATCTGAAATATGATGCGCATGTTCTGGAAAATCACGGTATTCATCTGGCAGGCTGGTATTTTGATACTATGCTGGCTTCTTATGTGCTCAACTCGGTTGCCACCCGTCATGGCATGGATGATGTGGCTCGTCTGTACTTAAGCCACTTAACCACGACCTATGAACAGGTGGCAGGTAAAGGCGCCAAACAAAAAACTTTCAATAAAATCGAGATCGAAACTGCAGCGCATTATGCGGCAGAAGATGCGCATGTGACTTATCGCTTGTTTGAAGTACTCAGCAAAAAGCTGCAGACTTATCCTGAACTGGTCAATATTCTGTACAATATTGAAATGCCTGTAGCGCGTGTGCTGACCAGTATGGAAGAAAATGGCATCCGATTGGATCTGGCTTTCCTGGATCAGCTCGGTTGTGAGTTCGCTCAAACCATGCAGAATCTAGAAAATCAGATCACGGAAATAGCCGGTGAAGCGTTTAATGTTAGCTCCCCTAAGCAGGTCGGTGAAGTTCTGTTTGACAAACTGGGCCTAAAAGGTGGTAAAAAGACCTCTACCGGTCAGTACAGTACCAGCGAAAGTGTACTGGAAAAACTGGAACACCCGATTGCTGAACTGATTTTGGAATATCGCGGTCTGTCTAAACTGAAAAGTACCTATACCGATGGTCTATGCAAACAGGCCAATAACGAAACCCATCGTGTGCATACCAGTTATCATCAGGCACTCACAGCCACTGGCCGTTTATCGTCTACTGATCCAAACCTGCAAAACATTCCAATTCGTGCGGAAATCGGACGTCAGATTCGTAAGGCCTTTATTGCACCTGAAGGTCGTGTCTTACTCGCAGCCGATTATTCACAGATTGAATTGCGTCTGATGGCACATTTATCTCAGGATGATGCGCTAGTAGATGCCTTTAACCATGGACAGGATGTGCATCGCCGTACCGCAGCTGAAGTTCTGGGTATCCCGCTTGAAGAAGTGACCAATGATCAGCGTCGTCAGGCCAAAGCCGTGAATTTCGGTCTGCTCTATGGCATGTCTGAATTTGGTCTGACCCGTCAGTTAGGTTTCACCCGTCAGGAATCACAGGAATATATCAAACAGTATTTCCGCCGCTATCCGGGAATTTATGAATATATGCAGCGTACCCGTCAGGTGGCATTGGAACAAGGCTTCGTTGAAACTATTCTAGGTCGCCGTTTATACACACCTGATATCGATGCCCGTAACATGATGGTCCGCAAAGCCGCTGAACGTGCGGCGATTAATGCACCATTACAAGGTTCAGCTGCAGACATTATCAAAATGGCGATGATTGAGGTTGATAAAATGCTACCTAAAGATCAGGCCAAAATGCTGCTACAAGTGCACGATGAATTGGTATTTGAAGTCGATGAAGCGATTGCAGATGAACTGGCTCCTCAACTGGCCGAAGTGATGCAATCTGTGATTGAAATCTCTGTGCCTTTGGTCGTGGAAGTCGGTAAAGGCATGAACTGGGATGAAGCGCATTAATACTAAAGCTCCTTCCTCCTTTTAGGAGGAAGGTTGGGATAGAGGTTATTTAAATTTATAGACCTCACCCTAACCCTCTCCTACAAGGAGAGGGAATTTTCTTGAAATAAAAAAGGACGCCTAAGCGTCCTTTTCTTTGGGATCTGATTAAAGGCCGGTTAGCAACACAATTGCCACCTGGTTCATAATCATTTCAATTACGATCAATGCCAAAATTGCCAAGATTGGAGACAGATCGATCATTCCCATATTCGGCATGATACGACGGAACGGTGCCAATAATGGTTCTGCAAGTTCCTGAACTACCTCAATATAAGGTGAACGGGATTGCGTAAACATCACCACCCAGCTCAAAATAATTGTTGCAAAAATCAGGTAACGACAGAAACGGATCAAATCCTGCATCATGGTAACGAAGGTTAGAATAAGCAAATGGATTGGACCATTTGGCATTCCCCCAGACAAATACATGATGCCAAAAATTTTCAGCAAATACAGCACGACCAAAAGTGCCAGTGCAGCAGTGTTCACCCGGCCTTTACCTGCAGTTGGGAAAATACGCCCGAACACATCTACAATTTTAGTCGCTTTGACAGTAGATAGAACGACAGGATTATAAGGACTCACCGCGGCCAATTGCATTAAAAAGCGGAAGAATACGAGCAAAATCGCGACGTTAATGATAATGCCAAAAATTAGCGCAGAATTTGCACCCATACTTGAACGTTCCTAAAAATTAAACTGAAGATTATTTGCTATTGTCACTGAGCTCTTGGGCCAGTTCCTGACTACGTTTTTGCGCAGCAGCAAGCGCTGCCTGAATATTTTGAGAAATTTGCGCGCGATCAAATACTTCCAATGCCGCCTGAGTTGTACCATTCGGAGATGTTACATTTTTACGCAGCTCTGCCGGTGTATTCGAACTGGTGATCGCCATTTGCGCTGCCCCCAAAGCAGTTTGCAATGTCAATGCAGTAGCTACTTTTTCATCCAGACCTAAATTCTTGCCTGCACGAATCATGCTTTCCATCATATAGAAGAAGTAAGCAGGTCCTGAACCAGAGACTGCAGTTACGGCATCAATCTGAGCTTCTGAGTTTACCCAAATTGTCAGACCGGTAGAAGCCAAAACCTGACTCGCCAGCTCACGGTCATCATTACCAACTTCTGCATTGGCAAATAAACCATGTGCACCAGTCTGTACCAATGCGGGTGTATTCGGCATCACACGGACAATACGATCAGTACCCAATAGCGCAGATAGTGTTGCAATCTCGGCACCCGCAACAATTGAAATCACCAGCTTGCCATCAAGTAAACCTTGAAGTGGTTTTAACACACCAGCTAAAACCTGTGGTTTGACTGCAAACAGGACGATATCCGCATCTTTAATAGCAGCAATATTATCATCGGTGACATTGACTTCTTTTTCTGCAAGAAGTGAGCGTACTTTCTCAACCGGATCAGAAACTGTAATACGCGTTGCTGGCAACCCCTGCGAAATCAGCCCGCCAATCAAGGCTTGAGCCATATTACCGCCACCAATAAAACTAATATTACAATTTAAAGCTGCACTCATGTTTAATGCTCGTCGTTGAATTCTAAAGTTGAAGAAACCGAAATGGGTAGCCATCCCCCTGCTTCACAATATGCAGATTGAGCTAACCAAAATCCTTTAGGTGTAAACACGCCTAGCATAACATTATCTGTGCTTAATATTTGAATAGTATGCCGAGTCCAGGGAAATATTTGCGCTTCCTGAATAGCTTTTTTGAGCGGCCAGTGTCCCACCCGTCCATAGAGATGGATTTTTTCACCCCCCTTCCGTTGCCGTAAATACAAGGGTTGTCCTAATAAAGTGGGAGATAATCCTATCTCAGCCCTTTGAATCCTGAATTGACCGGAAGGAAGATGAACCTGATCTTTATTCTGTAAAATGATCTGCTGTTCGGCTACAGTCGATTGTTGGTCAACCAGATAAACTTCAGCTTTTAGGCGATGCAACTGCTGCTGATAACGCACATAGTAATAACCCGACCAATGCAGCGCTGCTTGAGCATCTGGTTTCGCTCCAATTACTTCAGCCTGTACACGCTCAACCATGTTCAGAGAGGGACGATATTGTCCTTCGCCTTTCATCCAGACCGAGAGTAACTGGCGCTGCCGTGCTTTGGATAAACTTGAGAATGAAGGTAGATCGAGAATTTCGGCATTGCCACAGAGTTTCAGATCCTGCTCTAATACGTCTTGCAGAATGTTTTGTGCATCCTGCATCAGTTCACTGGTACGAGCCAAGGCAGACTGCATTTTCGGATAGCGATGACTTAATACTGGCCACAGCACCTGACGTGCCCAGGCACGGTCATAATGAGTATCCTGATTGGTCGGATCTTCGATATTCTGGATATTTAAATCTGCTGCCCATTGGCAAATCTGCTCACGGGAAATATCCAGTAGTGGCCGCCAGATGGTTAAATCTGTCCGTATATCGATCGCTTTCATGGCAGCCAGACCATCAATCCCTGCCCCAGAAAGTAAGCGCAACATTAAAGTTTCTGCCTGATCTTGCTGATGATGGGCTAAGACCAGAATTTCATCGGGCTGAAGATGCTGTAAATAAGCTTGATACCGCGATTGGCGAGCCTGTGATTCCAGATTGCCGCTGGCAACATGGACAGGCTGAATGATGCAAGGAATATTTAGTTGCTGACACTGTTGCTGGACAAAAGCGCCCCATTCATTGCTGATACTTTGCAATTGATGATCAACATAAATCGCGCGGATTTTTTTCGGGTACAAAAAAAACATCAGATGCAGCAACAGCATAGAATCTACGCCGCCACTGCATCCGATTAGAAATTTTGTTTCTGCAGGAAATTCCTGCAGTTGCTTTAAGATGCCAGACCTAAATTGTCGCTGCCAAACTTCATTAAACGTTGGTAACGTGCTTCGCATCGTGCTTGTGGTTCCATTGCTTGCAGTTCATTTAAAGCTTCTTTCAGGACTGCTTTCAGTTGGTACATGACTTCATCCGGATCCAGATGTGCGCCTTCACCTTCATCAACGACGTATTCAACAATGCCCATCTTCTGTAATTTTTCAGCAGTCAATGCCAAAGCTTCACTGGCCTGTTCTGCTTTTTCTGCGGTTTTCCACAGAATAGATGCACAACCTTCTGGTGAAATCACTGAATAAATACTGTGAGAGAGCATCACTACACGATCCGCAACACCAATGCCGAGTGCGCCACCTGAACCACCTTCACCCAAAACTGTAGCAATTACAGGTACTTTCAGATTAGAAAGTTGTGCCAAACTTGACGCAATCGCTTCAGCCTGACCACGCTCTTCCGCACCCACACCTGGGTATGCACCCATGGTATCAATAAAGGTGAAGACTGGCAGATTAAAACGTTCCGCCATATCCAGCAGACGCTGAGCTTTACGGTAACCTTCCGGGTTACTCATCCCAAAATTATGCTGTAATTTTTCACGGGTACTACGACCACGGTGCTGACCCACGATCATCACTGGTTGTCCATCGAAACGTGCCAGACCACCGATCATTGCGCCATCATCACCATAGAGACGGTCGCCATGCAAAGCATCAAATTCAGTGAATATTTCACCTACGTAGTCCAGAAATTGTGGACGTTCCGGATGACGAGCAATCTGTACTGTCGTCCATGCTTTTGATGGGGTAGCTTTATTTTTCATAGGTCAACCGTTTTCATCCCTATAAAGGTATTAATTAACAAATTGTTCAGATTGAACCGAGAGCTCGATCTCCCAATTTTTAAACTGCACCTGTTCATCATGCAGTTCAGCAATCAATAATGGCCATTGTTTGGCATCACCAGAAATGCTGAGCTGCCATTGTTGCGCATTCTTGACCTTGAGTTCAATGGCAGGAAGCATCTCATCACTACGACTGTGATTGACCAAAACCGCCAGACGCAACAGCAAACACAGCTGTAAAAGTTTAGTTCCACCGACTTTCATCACATCATGCTTAGCATCAGCGCGCAATTTACGGCGATGGTGTGCGACCAAATGTGACAAATAATTCTGATCTACCTGCGAAAAACCGGCAATGTCAGAATGTTGCAATAAATAGGCACCGTGGCGGTGATAACCACTATGACTGATCGCTAAACCAATTTCATGCAAATAAGCGGCGCGACGGAGTAAATCACTGTCTTCACTATACAGGCCGAGATCACCAGCCACATCATCAAACAGTTTTTGCGCAGTCTGCACTACACGTTCGGCCTGTTTGGCATCGGCATTATAACGACCAATTAAGGCATGAACAGAACGATCACGGATATCTTCATGCTTGAAACGACCCAAGAGGTCATACATCACGCCTTCACGCAATGCGCCATCTGAATAGACCAGATGTGGGATATTCAGTACATCAAATACTGCATATAAAATGGCAATTCCTGCAGGTAAAACTGCACGACGGTCATCTTTCAGACCTTCAAACTCCATGTCCGAAACATGCTTATATTTGAATAATTTATCTTTAAGTTTTTCCAGACCTTCACGGGTGAGCTGTTCTTTATCATTGCTCCAGCCCATATTGACACAGATCTGACGACAGGCTTTGATCGTACCACTCGAACCAACGACTGCATCCCAACCGGCAGATTTATAAGTATTGGCAATGCCTGAAATTTCTTTACGTGCCGCAGTCACTGCCTTATCAAATGCTTTATGGGTGATTTCACCATCAGCAAAGAATTTCTTGGTAAAAGTCACACATCCCATCTGCACAGATTCAGTATGAATGGGTTCGAATTCTTCCCCAATAATCAGTTCAGTCGAACCCCCACCGATATCTACCACCAGACGACGGCCAGTATTGGCCATGGTATGTGACACACCGAGATAAATTAGACGCGCTTCTTCGCGACCAGCAATAATTTCAATCGGTTTTGGTAAAATTTCAGCTGCTTTCTGAATAAATTCATGACCATTTTTGGCCTGACGCAAAGCATTCGTTGCCACAATCCGTAAACGGTTCGGTTGTACCGATCCCAAGCGTCCGACAAAACGGGCCAGACAAGCCAAACCGCGCTGCTGTGCGGCTTCAGTCAAATTTTTATTTTCATCCAGTCCCGCAGCAAGTTGAACCTTTTCTGACATTGATGCGACTTTTTTCACTTCGCCATGATCCACCCGGGCAATCGCCAAATGAAAACTGTTTGATCCCATATCGATGGCTGCGAGTAATTCTTCATCAATCAAAAAATCAGACATTCTAGAAATAAACCTTTTAAGAATTGTGCTTAGAGTAATTCACAACCATGCAATTTAAAAGCCATTTGTCAGGACAATTTCGCGTAATTATTTTTTTCATTTATAGGACAATTGTATGAGGCGATGGTGACTATCGTGATCATCCATTAGACAAAACAACATTAAAGCTTGAAAATTTACAGATTCCCCTACATTGTTAAAGATGGCTATGTAATACTAATAATTATAGTTATCTTTATAAAATTAATTCTGGAGCACTCCATGTCTGGCAACATCGTAAACACTACTGACGCAAACTTCGAAGCAGACGTTCTTCAATCAGACGTTCCTGTGCTGGTTGATTTCTGGGCTGGCTGGTGTGCGCCATGTAAAGCTATTGCCCCTGTACTTGAAGTATTGGCTGATGAATATCAAGGCAAAGTGAAAATTGTTAAAGTTGACGTAACATCTTGCGAACAAACTGCGGTGAATTTCAATATCCGTAACATTCCAGCTTTATTGATGTTCAAAAATGGTGAAGTGGTAGCGACTCAAGTCGGTGCAGCACCAAAATCTAAATTGACTGCATTTATTGATCAAAACATCTAAGCATAAAATGCTCAACTAAAAATACGCGACCAAAGGTTGCGTATTTTTTTCGTCTATAAATTGACAAAAACCTGTTTCTCTCTTATATTTCAACTTCAAGAGATAAAGGATGCTAAATCCTGTCAGTTTCTTACAAGACACATTACATAACATGCCGCTCGGCAATAGAAATTGTTTTCACATTTCTCTTTGAAACAATCAAACAGACCTCTGAATTGTTCTTGTGCAAATTCAATTGCTTTCGTTTGAATGCTTATATGCGGCCGAATGTTACTCCCTTTCTAACCTATACCTTAGAACTTTGATTCTATCTGACCACCTATGAATTTAACCGAACTCAAGAAAAAACCGATTGGCGAACTCATCAAGATTGCCGAGTTTATGGGCCTTGAAGGTATGGCTCGTAACCGTAAGCAAGACATTATTTTTGCCATCTTAAAACGCCATGCGATGAATGGTGAAGAGATTTTTGGTGATGGCGTTCTAGAAATTTTGTCAGATGGTTTTGGCTTCTTACGCTCTGCAGCAGGCTCTTATTTGGCAGGTCCTGACGATATCTATGTCAGCCCATCACAAATTCGCCGCTTTAACCTGCGTACCGGTGACACCATTACGGGAACCATTCGTCCGCCTAAAGAAGGTGAGCGTTATTTTGCTTTGCTGAAAGTCAATCAGATTAACTACGATACCCCGGAAAATTCACGTAACAAGATCTTGTTCGAAAACTTAACTCCATTGTTCCCTACTGAACAATTAGTGATGGAACTTGGTAATGGTACGACTGAAGATTTAACTGCACGTGTCGTCGATCTGGTGGCACCAATTGGTAAAGGTCAACGTTCAATTATCGTTGCACCACCGAAAGCTGGTAAAACCATGCTATTACAGAACATCGCGCAATCGATTGTTCGTAATAACCCTGAATGTTTCCTGATTGTCCTTCTGATTGATGAACGTCCTGAAGAAGTCACCGAAATGGAACGTACCGTTCGCGGTGAAGTGGTCGCTTCTACCTTTGATGAATCACCTGCCCGTCACGTTCAAGTGGCTGAGATGGTGATTGAAAAAGCCAAACGTTTAGTTGAACACAAGAAAGATGTGGTGATTCTGCTGGATTCGATTACCCGTCTGGCACGTGCATATAACACTGTGATTCCTTCATCAGGTAAGGTATTAACTGGTGGTGTAGATGCACATGCACTTGAACGTCCAAAACGTTTCTTCGGTGCGGCACGTAATATCGAAGAAGGCGGTTCTCTTACTATCATTTCTACTGCACTGATTGAAACCGGCAGTAAAATGGATGAAGTCATTTACGAAGAATTCAAAGGTACAGGTAACCAGGAAATCACGCTAGATCGCCGTATTGCGGAAAAACGCGTCTTCCCTGCGATGAATATTAAGAAATCCGGTACGCGTCGTGAAGAACGTTTAATGTCCGAAGACAAACTTCGTAAAGTCTGGATTCTACGTAAACTTCTGCATACCCAAGATGAACTGGTCGCGATGGAATTCTTGCTTGACCGCATGAAAGAAACCAAGACCAATGATGATTTCTTCGATCAGATGAAACGCAAAGCATCGAACTAAAATTATCGGAAAGGTCACCATTCAAGGTGGCCTTTTTTTATGGTTGACGCATGTTACACAATGAAACAATGTAATGAGATATCTGTAAACTTATTTTTAAGTTTTTGATTATTAAAATAAACAAATAAATAACTGTATAATTTTTATAAGCTTAATAAGCCTTTCTCCAATCTATATCTTTCAATTAATTGTTATTTTCTGTTAAAAAACCCTTAATTTTTATCGTTTTTTCGCTGTTTTTGATGCTCCCCTAGTAGCAATTAAAAATGCGCAGTGATAGCATATTTGCAGACCAGTTAGACTGCTCCTGCGTTGTTAGTCCCTAACACTATTAGGAATAATAAAAGCATATTACAGCCTGACTTTGGTTTTTTTTAATCTCAATTTTTTAGAGAGTGATGCCATGTTATTCAAAAAAATCGCTATTGCTGCTGCAGTTGCTACTACTTTAGCTTTCGTTGGTTGTGCTAAAAAAGCTGACGACGCTGCTGCTGACGCTAACCAAGCTGCATCTGAAGCTGTAGAAGCTGCTTCTGAAGCTGAAGCTGCTGCTGACGCTGCTGCTGTAGAAGCTACTTCTGAAGTTGCTGCTTCTGACGCTGCTGCTGTTGCTGAAGCTGACGCTGCTGCTGCTGTTGCTACTGACGCTGCTGCTCAAGCTACTGCTGCTTCTGAAGCTGCTGCTCAATAATCTTTACGATTATTCAGTACAAAAAAAGAGAGCCTTTGGCTCTCTTTTTTTTGTTTAGAAATATAAAAGATTAAAAAAATAAAATTTTTAAATGAAAAAAAGCAGATCAATTGATCTGCTCATTCCCCACACGTTGACGGAACTTCTGCCCCGCGCGGAACGTAACAACACGGCGTGCAGAAATCGGAATCTCTTCACCCGTCTTCGGATTACGGCCTGGACGTTGGCGCTTATCACGTAATTCAAAGTTACCGAAACCCGATAATTTTACTTGTTCGCCCGAGATTAGCGCTTGGCTAATCTCATCGAAAAACAACTCGACCATTTGTTTAGCTTCACGACGGTTTAAACTCGTGAGCTCACTTAAATGATCAGCCATTTCTGCTTTTGTTAATGCTGTCATGAAGCCCTCAATGTCGCTTGGTAAGTGTTTTCCAACACCTGAAGGATATTATCCATACCTGATTTAATTTCAGCATCTTCCAGTGTACGGCTTGGATGCTGCCAGAGAAGTGCAAATGCCAGTGAGCGTTTCCCTTCTTCTACTCCTTGTCCAGTGTACACATCGAATAACCATGTCGAGCCTAGAAGCTCTCCACCTGTTTTTTCGATAAGTCCCTGAATTTCGCTAACATTAATCTTATCACTAATTAAAAGCGCAATATCACGTCGAACCGATGGAAAACGTGATAATTCTGTAAAATTAGATACATAAGTTTGCAAAACAGCCGATTGATCTAATTCAGCGACCCAAGTCGTCGCCAAATCGAGCTCATCTTCCAGCGACGGATGTAAACGACCTAAGTAGCCAATTGACTGACCATTAACTAGAATTTCAGCAGATTGACCAGGATGTAACCAGCTACGTTCAGAACGTACATATTCCACATTTAGACGCGCAGCTGCCAGAATTTCCTCAATGTCACCTTTGAAGTCAAAGAAATCCATTGGCTGTGCTTTACCATGCCAGGTTTCAGGCGTACGTGAACCGGTAGCAATCAATGCAAAAGTTGGAATCTGTTTCAGATCATGAATTGAAGCCGCATTCTGGTAATCAAAACGCAGACCAAGTTCGAAGAAACGTACACGGTTCTGCTGGCGGTTGACGTTGTACTGTACGCATGGAATCAGGCTAGACAGTAAAGTTGAACGCATCACTGCCAAATCGCTTGAAATTGGGTTCGCCAAAGCCAATGGATTCACCGCTGGATTCAGCTGTTTTTCCAGTTTCAGGTCAGCAAAACTGAAGCTGATCGCTTCCTGATAACCCAAGGTCACGGCTGTTTGACGAAGCTGAGTCAGTTCGAATTGATCTTCATATTTCGCCAACTTCACATCAATGACCGGTAAGCTGATTTGAATATTGTCATAACCGTGAATACGGGCAACTTCTTCAATCAGGTCTTGGTAAATTGCCATGTCATAACGGTGTGACGGAGGAACCACTGACCACTGACCTTCAGCTTTTACAGTGACGCTACAGCCTAAACGCGTTAAAGCATCTGTAATGAAATCTGATTCAACTGTATAACCTAATAGTTGATCGACCTGCGCTTGTTCTAACTCAATCGCTTCACGCTTTGGTAACAGCTCTGTTTTTTCAGCTACAATAATTGGACCAAACTCACCGCCTGCAAGCTCAGCAATCAACTGAGAAGCACGATGCATTGCAATCATAGGCAATTCGAAATCGACACCACGTTCATAACGTTGTGACGCATCAGTATGTAGACCGAAACGACGGGCACGGCCAGCAATATGCAATGGCGCGAAAAATGCTGATTCCAGGAAGATTTCAGTAGTTTCATCAGTTACTGATGAAGACAGGCCCCCCATAATCCCTGCAATCGCTAATGCTTTTTCATCATCTGCGATTACCATCACGTCGTCTTGCAGTTCAACTTCCTGTTCATTTAATAGAACCAGTTTTTCACCTGCTTTGGCTTGACGCACATGCACTGAACCCTGAACCTTACCGCCATCAAATGCATGTAGAGGTTGACCCAGTTCCATTAATACATAGTTGGTAATATCGACCAGAATACTGTGCTGACGGATACCGGCACGTACTAAAGCTCGTTCCATCCACTCAGGGGTTGGTGCTTTGGTATTGACGTTTTTGATCACACGACCGAGGTAACGTGCACAACCTTCAGTTTCAACAACGACTTTCTTCTTATCTGCAAGAGTTGCTGCAACTTCTTTAATTTCAGGTGCAGTGACAGGCAATTGGTTAATTACACCAATTTCACGTGCGATCCCGCGAATGCTGAAACAGTCACCACGGTTCGGGGTGATGCTGATATCAATCACGTTGTCATCAAGGTCTAAATATTCACGAACATTTACACCGACTGGTGCATCTGCAGGAAGCTCTAATAGACCATCAATTTTGTCTTCAAGATCGATTTCTGAAGCGCCGCATAACATACCTTGTGATTCAACACCACGCAGTTTGCCTTTCTTGATTTTAAAATCGCCTGGCAGAACTGCACCGATGGTCGCAACAGGCGCTTTCATACCGGCACGTACGTTAGGTGCACCACACACGATTTGCAAAGGCTCACCTGAACCAATGTTTACAGTAGTAACACGTAAACGGTCAGCATCAGGATGTTGCTCGACTGTCAGAACTTCACCGACAACCACACCTGTAAATGGTTTCGCTGCAGGTGCAAGTTCGTCAACTTCCAGACCCAGCATAGTCAACTGGTCAGAGAGTGTGTCACTGTCGATGGCTGGGTTGACCCATGTGCGCAGCCAATTTTCGCTAATTTTCATTTATAAAAAACCTGTAATTTCAATCTCTAGAATCCCCCTCTGATTCCCCCTTCTTCAAAGGGAGAGAACTCCTATCTTTTCGCGGAGTCCCTCTCCTTTTTTAAAGGAGAGGTTAGGAGAGGATTAAATAAAAGTTTTAAGCAAACTGGCGTAAGAAACGCACATCGTTTTGATAGAACATACGCAGGTCATTAATGCCATAACGCAACATTGCAAAACGTTCTACACCTAAACCAAATGCAAAGCCTTTGTATTTGTCTGGATCAATACCCGCAGCGCGAAGTACATTTGGATGCACCATACCGCAACCCAAAACTTCTAACCATTTGCCACGCTCATCCATAATATCCACTTCAGCACTTGGCTCAGTGAACGGGAAATAAGACGGACGGAAACGCACTTTCAAATCTTTTTCGAAGAATTCGTTTAGCAGGTTTACCAATAATCCTTTCAACTCAGCGAAGCTGGTATTTTCAGCAACGTATAGGCCTTCGATCTGATGGAACATTGGGGAATGCGTCTGGTCAGAGTCACAACGGTATACACGGCCTGGGCACACGATACGAATTGGTGGCTGCTGGGTTTCCATGGTACGAATCTGCACACCTGAAGTATGCGTACGCAATAGATGGTTTACATCAAAGTAGAAAGTGTCATGCATGGCACGTGCAGGGTGATGGCCCGGAATATTCAATGCTTCGAAGTTGTGATAGTCATCTTCAACTTCTGGACCAGTCGCTACTGTAAAACCTGCTTTGGTAAAGAATTGACAGATACGTTCTTGTACTTGGGTCACTGGGTGGATGCTGCCCACCTGTTGGCCACGACCGGGCAAGGTAATATCAATTGTTTCACTAGCAAGCTTCTGCTCTAGTGCAGCTTTTTGCAGTTCAGCCTGACGTTGTGTCAAAGCACTTGTGATGGCTTCACGAACTGCGTGAATTTGTGCCCCGAACGCTTTACGTTGTTCAGGATCCATTTTCCCCAGCGACTTAGATTGTTCCGCGAGCTGGCTTTTTTTCCCCGTAAATTGCACTCGTACTTGATCAAGTGCAGCAAGGTCTTGAGCTGCTGCAATCGCAGCGAGCGCTTCAGTGGTCAGGGCTTCCAGTGACATAGTAACTCTCAAAGCAACAGGTTAGAAATATTTTTAAAAACCCCATATTCTAACAGTTTTTAGGCGAGTTGATGAAGTGCGCTTTTAATGAAAATTAGATTGGCATAGCGAAAAATAAAAAGTATAAAATAAGCAGGATATCAATTAGATCAAATCACTATGGCACTCGATCAAATTTGGAAACAGCAACTGACCCTCGTCACTTATGGCAATGAGTTTTTAACTCAGGATCTCAGTTTCAGCCGCTGGCTGAATCACTCCATTTTTAATCAGCACCATTTAACTTTCCGTGATCTGATTTCCCAGCATTTACTGGCACAGCACTTTCAAATCTGGCTAGAAGGACTGAAAAAACAAGGGGTTCGTCGTATTAGTCTGCATTCTTCACATTTACTGGAAGATGAAAATAACCCTAATGCCAATGTCGAACTGGTTCCTTTGGCTCATGTGATTATCAGTCATCATGCTCAAGGTAAAACCGCCTGGATGATCGGTAAGGAACTGGCTGAATGGTATACCGCTGATAATGATTATGAAGCACCGGAAGCCCAACAGTCGCCTTTACGTCATGAAGTATTCTGGCGTTATGAACTGAATAATAAACTGGCCAAAAGAATTGATGCTGATCTGGTACAACCAAACTGGGATGATATTCATACCTATACCGAACAGGAATTATTTGAACATCATTTAGCTCAAGGATTCACTGAGCCTGCTTATACTGGTTTGCCTTATTACGGTACTACCCCAACGATTCAGTCTCATGCAGAAAATCCGAGTCATCTTGCTTTAATACCAACGGATTATTCATCTGATTATGCTCATCAGACCTTGTACCGTCTGGATGCATTAAGTGATTTTATTCAGACGAAGATTCAACACCCTTATAACGATGATGGTCAGGTACTGAATCCAGAGCAGCAATTAAATCTGCGCCACTTTGCACAAAAAATCGATGAAATCAGTGCCAAGTTCATTGTGAAAGTGGCCAATCATTATAAAACCGCACAACTCACTCCTAAAGTGACGCCTGATCCTTTTGCAGGCATGAATACTGAGGATCGCGCGGTCAAAGTTTCTAAAGCACATAAGCCCCATGACGCAGCTAAATCCAATTCAGGCAATGTGATTACCCTGATTATTATTACGGTGATTATCTGTTTGATTGGATATTATTTTGGGCTTTAAAGACTGATTTGAACGTCAAAAAATAAAAAAGACAGAGATAAAAAAAGACCGCTAAAAGCGGTCTTTTTTCTAAGTCATAAAGACTTATGCAGCCAACGCATCTTTAGCTTTAGAAGCTAGAGCTGCAAACGCAACTGCGTCATGCATAGCGATGTCAGCAAGTACGCGACGGTCGATGATAACCTGAGCTTTTTTCAAGCCAGCGATCATACGGCTGTACGATAAACCGTTTTGACGTGCACCAGCGTTGATACGCGCAATCCATAGAGCACGGAATTGACGTTTCTTCTGACGACGGTCACGGTAAGCGTATTGACCAGCTTTGATTACCGCTTGGAACGCTACGCGGTAAACGCGTGAACGAGCACCATAGTAACCTTTAGCGCGAGCAAGAATTTTTTTGTGACGGCGATGAGCCTGTACACCACGTTTTACACGAGCCATTTATAATCTCCTTAGATGTACGGGCACATACGACGAACTGAAGCAACGTCACTTACGTGAACCATTACACAGCCGCGCAATTGACGAATACGCTTAGCAGATTTTTTGGTCAAAATGTGGCGTTTGAACGCTTGTTTACGCTTAAAACCGTTAGCAGTCGCTTTGAAGCGTTTAGCTGCACCACGGCGAGTTTTCATCTTAGGCATAACAACCTCTTTTGAACACCTGTTCGGCACGTCTGCACCATTGCAAGAACGCCCTGCAGGTAAGGGAGCCGATATTCTAATGCATCTTTGCTTAAAACAAAAGCACTAGTCTTTTTTTCTTGATGAATCTGCAAACTTAGCATTTTTTACGATAAGAATTGAATGATGAATTTATATACTGCTTGCGATATCACTTTATAATTTGTCAATTTTTTCAGTTACAGCTCTTTATGCACATTCAGCCCGATGCATTTGCCGCACTCCGTTATCGAGACTTTTCTATTGTTACCTTAAATCAGTTTTGCCTGACTTTAGCCATTCTGATTCAGGAAATTATTGTTGCCTATTCACTATATCAGATTACCAAAGACCCGCTGACCTTAGGACTGATTGGTCTGGCAGAGGCGATTCCATTTATTTCCCTTTCTTTATGGGGTGGATATGTTGCGGATCGTTTTAATAAGCAGACTATTATGAAAATCTGTTTATTTTTTGCCATTCCGATGCCTGTCATTCTCTGGTCACTGTTTCATTATCACGGTTTGGGAAACCTCAGCACCAGTCAATTATCTTGGGGAATTTATGCCGTCATTTTCTGTCTGGGTACCATTCGTGGCTTTTATAATCCTTCAGCAACTTCACTAAAACCCTTTCTGATTCCACGTGCACTCTATGCCAATGGTGCAACTTGGACCACAATTGGCTGGCAAAGTGGTGTAATTATCGGGCCGATGCTCGGTGGTTTTATGCTGGCGTTTTTAGGTCGGGAAACCAGTCTTCTAACTGTCGCAGTACTGGTCAGCATCTGTTTTGTTCTGATTAACTTATTGCAAAAGCGCGATTTTCCTAAAATTGAAACTGAAAATGTCCTGCATAGTCTGGGCGATGGTTTCCGCTTCATCTGGAACAGTAAAATTGTACTGTGGTCAATTTCCCTAGATCTAGTTTCGGTGCTGTTTGGTGGGGTGATTGCCCTCTTACCGATTTTTGCCGAAGATATTCTAAAAGTTGGTCCAGAGGGTTTGGGTTATTTACGGGCTGCTCCTTCCATTGGTGCGCTGATAACCATGATTGTCCTGACCCGCTTTCCGCCTACGCAACATGCCTGGCGTAATATGCTGCTTGCAG
Organism: Acinetobacter sp. YH12043; assembly: GCF_013419915.1. NCBI lineage: Bacteria > Pseudomonadati > Pseudomonadota > Gammaproteobacteria > Moraxellales > Moraxellaceae > Acinetobacter > Acinetobacter sp. YH12043. Next base: position 44,290 of record NZ_VOZD01000008.1, on the reverse strand, counting down.
TCGCAGGTTTCGGTGTCTTTACTTTACTATTTGCTTTCTCCAACTCGATGTGGCTATCTCTGTTTGCTCTTGCCATGACCGGGGCTTGTGACAGTATTTCAGTGGTGATTCGTCAGACGATTTTACAGATTTATCCACCCGATAATATGCGTGGCCGGGTTGCTGCAGTAAACGGCATGTTTGTCTCGTCTAGTAATGAACTGGGTGCTTTTGAGTCTGGTCTGGCTGCGAGATATATGGGTACGATTATGGCTACAGTGTTTGGTGGCAGCATGACCCTACTGGTGGTTGCCATCAGCTGGGCGAGAACCAAGGATCTGTTTGGAATTGATATTATCAAAGGGACTGAAAAGTAATTTTTAGTTCTGATGCACGTAGGATCTTTAATCAGGAAAATCCTGCGCACTAATAATGAATACAAATAAAAAGAGGCTTTATGCCTCTTTTTTAAAACATCGCATAAGCCCAATAGACAAACAGATAACGTGCAATTTTGGCAATACTGACTATCAAGATAAAACGGGTAAAATTTTCCTTAAGCAAACCGGCAATTAACGTAATTGGATCGCCAATAATCGGCACCCAGCTCAGCAATAATGACCAATAGCCGTATTTCTGATAGGTACTTTGGGCTTTCAGCATCTGCTGCTCAGAGACTGGAAACCATTTTTTATGCTTATATTGCTCAATCTTGAACCCCAGATACCAGTTCACACAGGAACCCAAGATATTTCCAGCACTTGCAATCATGATGAGCAAGGCCGCCGAATAGCTCCCTTGCCATAATAAACCCAGCAAAACCGCTTCCGACTGCAGCGGTAATAAAGTGGCTGCACCAAAAGCGGCAAGAAAGAGCAGAAACAGGGACATCCCGAGACTAGCGGCTTAAACCCAGTTTTTTCTTGGCTTTAAGATATTCCCAATTCGCCCAGACTATAGCCATAACCATGACCAAAATACGTGACCATTGATATTTCTGGGTGATCGGCTCAAGAGCTGTATTTAAAATCTGACGATCTTTGGTATTCAAGGCACTGATCACCTGATCCACATGCACAATTTCAGCAACGAACAGCAGCAGACAAGCTGCGATACCGAAAATAATACTCCAGTAAATTCGAGGATTCGTTTCCACGATTTTAGTAAAGTTCAGGAAAAAATCTTTCATATACTCACCCAATAAAAAACCACCCAAAGGTGGTTTAATCTACTTTTATCTAGTTTAGCACAAAGGCCAGACTTATCTGACCTGTATTGCTAACGCTCTTTGCACCGCTGGACGCGCAGTCAGGCGTGTCACATATTCCTGTACTTCCGGATAATCAGCCAGATCAATCTGCTGCCATTCATGACGTAGCACCCATGGCAAAATAGCCATATCCGCAATCGAATACTCACCAGCTACATATTTCTGACCAATCAGCTGTTTGTTCAGAACCCCGTATAGACGCTTGGTTTCATTGACATAGCGATCAGTAGCATATGGGATACGCTCAGGAGCAAAACGGCTAAAGTGATGATTCTGCCCCAGCATCGGACCCAAGCCACCCATTTGCCACATCAGCCATTGCTCAACTTCAACACGTTGCTGCTCATCATCCGGATAAAACAGGCCGGTTTTACGACCCAAATATTGCAGAATCGCGCCAGATTCAAAGACTGAAATCGGTTCACCACGCGGGCCATCCTGATCCACAATCGCAGGAATTTTGTTATTTGGAGAGATACGTAAAAAATCAGGTTGAAACTGGTCATTTTCCAGAATATTGATCGGGAAAATTTTATACTCCAAGCCCATTTCTTCTAATGCGATGGTAATTTTATGGCCATTGGGCGTTCCCCAATAATAGAGATCAATCATGTTATTACCTGTTACCTTTTCGTTTTTACATGACATTATTGAAATTTGATCTAGTTATAGCATGATTTAAAGCCTTACTTCCGCATATTTTGTTATAGATTCAGCAGTAAAATCGCTAAATTCAAAGCATTATTTTTAGCTCAAGATGGGTTCAAATATTTTTAAATCTTGAGGCTTGAAAAGCTTCGCCTCAATCCTATATTAGAAATAGAGCAATGATCTATTCAGGAGATTGTTTCTAATCACTGAGTTCATATTGAAGAATTGCATGTTGTTTAAAAAACTTTTCTGAGATCAGGAGGTAAGATCAATGAGCAATTTCAGTCTTAGCCCACTATTCCGTCGTAGTATCGGTTTTGACCGCTTTAATGACCTTTTTGATTATGCAATGCAAAGTGAGGCACCGAACTATCCACATTACAACATTGAAAAAACCGGCGACAACAATTACCGCATTGTGGTTTCTGCTGCCGGATTCAATGAAGACCAGCTAGAGATCAATCTGGAAAATCAGGTTCTGACCATTAGCGGTAAAGCGGTGGAAGAAAATTCAGATACGACTGTGGAATTCCTGCATAAAGGCATCGCCCACCGTTCATTCAAATTGTCTTTAAGACTGGATGAACATGTAGAGGTACAACAAGCTGAATTTGAAAATGGTTTATTGAAAATCGAATTGCAGCGCAATGTGCCAGAAGAAAAATTGCCTCGTCAGATTCCGATTGGCAAAAAGCTGTTAGCTGAAAAAAATGAATCTAACGAGCAGCAAAGCTGATCCTCAACGAAAAGAAAGGCCCGAATGGGTCTTTCTTTTTTAGGACAGAATCCTTAAGCTTGAAAGTGTTCAATTTTCACTCCTTATAAAAATAATAATATGAACACATCAGACATTATTCTGTTTCATCAAAGTGCCCAGACGATGAAACATATGGGACTTCTCCTTCTTTGCTATCCCATTGGGATTTTGATGACCTTATACCTTCATACTCCAGATCCTCCTTCCAGTTTTATTCGAGGATTGGTATTTTTATGGCAGGAGTCTCCAAGCTTTTATGGCTATATGCTGGGTTTCCTAATGCTATCGCTCTTGGTATATAGCATTAAACTAAAAATCACCTCGCGGACAATTTATTATACTTTGGCAGGATACCGGATCAGCCTGTGTTTATATCGTGAAGCCGTCCATTATAGCTTTATCAATCCTCAATATGATTCAATTAAGGCACGTACCAAACGCTGGCTAACCAGACTTCCCGCTCATCAAATTAATCAGCGAGATGGCACTCTCGATTTTATTCTTTGTCAGTCCAGTTGGCGCGACCGGCTCTGTTTAAGATTATTCCGGATTCATTTATCGATGTTTTCCCGTCAGCAAGCTAAAGAAATTATTCAGGCCATGCACAGTGCTTGGAATTTAAGATCATAAAAGCTGATTCAAAAGCAATTTTAATCATGAAGTTTAAGCTGAAAGAAATTTATCTCATCAGATTTCAAAGGACAAAAAGCAGTTATTAAAAAATGGTGTTCTGGTTGGGACTTTCCCCTATCACCACATATAGTTGATTTACATAAAATTTCGGCTATGCTTTTCTGAAACAGAATAAAACATTCAATAAATACCATAGATAAAAAAATCTGCCGTAGGTGCACTATGAATTATGTCCGTCGCAACGCCCTAAGTCCATTCATGCTATTGGGCTTGCTCTTCTTTTTATTGATTGTCATTTTACTGCTATTGTTTGGCTGGCCACATTATAAAGTTTGGAAACAAGGGATGGATGGTCAGGCAGCATTGGCTGAAGCAGAACAATCTAAAATGATTCAAGTGCAAGTTGCAAAAGCGGAACTGGAAAGTGCCAAACTGCGTGCAGAAGCTATTAAACTCGTTGGGCAGGCAGCTAAAGATTATCCTGAATATCGCAAGCAGGAATTTATTGGTGCATTTGGTGAAGCCCTACGTGAAGGTCGTATTCAACAAATAATTTATGTACCCACTGAGGCCAATATTCCGATTGTAGAAGCAGGAAAATCCTACCCTACTCAATAAAAAATTAAGTTACCTCATAAAAAAGCCCTGCAAATGCAGGGCTTTTTTCATCAAGAGATGCTTACTTTTTCTTTTTAGGACCAAGCAGCATACCCATTTGACGACCTTCCATTTTTGGTGCTTGTTCAACAACACCATATTCAACGACGTCTGCTTCAACTTTTTGCAGTTGAGCCAGACCCAGTTGCTGGTGAGCCATTTCACGACCACGGAAACGCAGGGTAATTTTAACCTTGTTTCCTTCTTCAAGGAATTTGATGATTGCACGTAATTTTACGTTGTAATCACCTACATCTGTCGCAGGACGTAGCTTGATTTCTTTCACCTGGACTTGATGTTGTTTTTTCTTCGCTTCTTTCTGCTTTTGTTTCAGATCAAACAAATGCTTATTGAAGTCCATGATTTTGCAAACAGGTGGCTCAGCATTGGCTACGATCTCAACAAGATCAAGCTCAACATTTTCTGCTGCGCGCAATGCTTCCGCAAGGCTTACAATACCTTTTTGCTCACCATTTTCGTCTACAAGACGAACTTCTTTAGCACGAATTTCATCATTCAAGGCAGGACGGTTTGATTTATTACCGCCCTGTTGATTACGGTCAGGCTGTTTAATCGCTGTTACTCCACAATGTACCGGCCGCGTTCGGCAACGGCTGCTTTTACTAAGTCAACGAAAGCATCGATTGACATAGTACCCAAATTTTTTCCTGAGCGGGTACGGACATTCACAGTACCTTCCTCTACCTCACGGTCCCCAAGTACCAATAAGTAAGGAATACGCTCTAAAGTACGTTCACGAATCTTAAAGCCGATTTTCTCATTTCTCAAGTCAGAAATTGCACGAATTCCGTTTTCTTTAAGTTTCGCGACGACTGACTCACAAGCCTCGGCTTGAGCATCAGTAATATTCATGACACACGCTTGCACTGGTGATAACCAAGGTGGCATAAAGCCCGCGTAGTGTTCAATCAGTATACCAATAAAACGTTCGAAACTGCCAAGAATTGCACGGTGCAACATCACAGGCTGATCACGATCGTTGTCTTCAGTAACATAAGAGGCATCCAGACGTTCTGGAAGATTGAAGTCACATTGAATGGTACCACACTGCCAGATTCGGCCTAAGCAGTCTTTCAATGAGAATTCGATCTTCGGACCGTAGAATGCACCTTCACCTGGTTGTAAATCCCAATCTAGGCCAGCAGCATCTAAAGCATCTGCCAAAGATTTTTCTGCCATATCCCAAAGTGCATCATCACCCACACGTTTTTCAGGACGTGTAGATAACTTCATTTGTACTTCTTCAAAGCCAAAATCTTTGTATACGTCTAGTGTCAATTTGATAAAGTCTGCAACTTCAGTACCGATTTGTTCTTTAGTACAGAAAATATGCGCATCATCTTGGGTAAAACCACGTACACGCATGATGCCGTGTAAAGAACCCGATGGCTCGTTACGGTGACATGAACCAAACTCCGCTAAACGGATTGGAAGATCACGATATGATTTTAAGCCCTGGTTGAACACTTGCACGTGACAAGGACAGTTCATCGGTTTTACAGCGTAGTTACGGTTCTCTGAATGAGTCGTAAACATGTTTTCAGCATAGTTCGCTGCGTGACCTGATTTTTCCCAAAGCGTGAAATCCACCACTTGTGGTGTACGGATTTCAAGGTAACCATTTTCTTGCTGAACTTTACGCATGTATTGTTCAAGCACTTGGTAAATGGTCCAGCCGTTTGGATGCCAGAACACCATACCTGGTGCTTCTTCCTGCATATGGAACAAGTCTAAGGCTTTACCAATTTTACGGTGATCGCGTTTTTCAGCTTCTTCAATACGCTTGATATAAGCTGCGAGCTGTTTCTTATCCGCCCAAGCTGTACCATAGATCCGTTGTAGCTGTTCATTCTTCGCATCACCGCGCCAGTAAGCACCAGAAATTTTAGTCAGTTTGAACGATTTTAGGAATTTGGTATTTGGTACGTGCGGACCACGGCACATATCCAGATAGTCCTGATGGTAGTACAGGCCCATTTGAGTTTCTTCAGGCATGTCTGCGATCAGGCGCAATTTGTATTCTTCGCCACGTGCAGTGAATTCTGCAATCACTTCATCACGTGGAGTCATTTTTTTCACGACGTCATAGTCTTGATCGATGAGCTTTTTCATACGCTCTTCAATCGCAGCCATGTCATCTAAAGTAAATGGACGTGGCATCCAGATGTCATAGTAGAAACCTTCTTCAATGACTGGACCAATGACCATCTTTGCTTCTGGGAACAATTGCTTAACGGCATGACCCACCAAGTGTGCGCAAGAGTGACGAATAATTTCGACACCTTCTTCATCTTTAGGCGTGATGATGTGTAAGGTTGCGTCTTCAGTAATCAGATCGCACGCGTCCACTAGACGATCGTTTACACGACCTGCAACGGTATTTTTTGCAAGACCAGGACCGATGCTTTGAGCAACTTCCATCACAGATACGGCGTGATCAAACTGTTTTTGATCGCCATTTGGCAAAGTGATAATTGGCATATGAAATCCTTAAGGAGTGATGCCCCGTACCATGGAGCATGTCACCGCGAGATTATGATCGAGGGAGAACCTCAAAAGATAAAAACGGTGGATAAATAAAAAATCGCCTAGAATTTTACACGGCTTGAGCCAATGATTAAACCTTTTCCCTAATAAAAATAGGATTTATCACCAAAAAGTTCTTTTGAGCTGCAACGAGTTAAGATCATTATTCGCTCAAGAATTATTTATTCTCTAAAGGTTTGCCACGCTTCAAATTGCCTTTCAGCATAGACATACAAGTGAGAAAACTGGGGAATGATGGCCTCACTTTGGGTCGGCCTTAAAAACACATAATCATCGACTTTCAGTTCGCAAGATTTCGGTACCAGAACCATTTCCTGATTGCTACTGCGTCCATATAAAACATGCGGCTGGCTTTTTTCTGGAAAATAATAGTCCGCCTGCCAGTAGCCACCATACACAAATAGCGCTTTATGCTGATGTGGTAGATGATTCAGCATTTCCAGTCCAGGAATCTGGCTATAAGGCAGCACTTTTAAAATTGGTGTGGCGATCCACAAGGCACATTTTAAAGCTGAGAGATTGTCTAGATCAAAATCGCTGGGTTTAAGTAGCATGGAACCAAAAGCCAGATCATTACAAATACTCTGCTGGCAATGCTGCATAAAGGTCGGACTGCCGCCACCGTTAAAACAAAGATTTTCATGCCATAAATCAGGAAATTGCTGTTGCAGCGTCATCTTGAATTTTTGATAAATCTGCTGTGATTGTTGATAACTTTTTTCAGGACTTTTGAGAATTTTTGGCAGTTTAGCTACATGCGCATCGTAGCCCATTAATCCGGAGAATTTTAGAGACAAAGGATGCTGCTGAATCAGCTTGAGTAGGGCTATAAACTGCTCCTGACTGTTCACCCCTCCGCGATGCAGCCCCACATCAATTTCAATATTCACATTCAGGCAAAGATTCAGGCTTTGGGCGAGTTGCAGATACTGCTCCAGACGTGCCTGACTATCGATCAGCCATTGAATTTTTGCTTGAGTATTTAAGTCCATTTGACCAAACCAGCTTTGATAAAAGCGCTGCGCTGCATGAACCGGCATTGGCTTACCGAGTAGAATGTCCGCTTGCTCAAATGCTCCGATAATTTCCCGAAGATGTGGCAGATGAAATACCATAAAACGCTGGGTATTCAGCTTTTCACTAGCGAATTGAAGCAACTCAGTACTGGACAGAGATTTCACCACCAGACGAGGCTTTAACTGCGGAGGTAGTTTTGCCTGCACAACATCCAGATTATGCTGATACTGAACCAAATCCAGAATCAGTTGTGGTGTACCTGTACCCTGCTGTTTTAGGTCTTGAGTCAGTTGCTGAAAATAAGTTGATCGCATCTTCTACTCCTGCTACTTAGCCAGAAACAGTTGTTTCAAGTAGGGATTCAGCCATTTTTGCTGCGGATCCAGCTGCTGACGTAGCGCTATAAATTCAGGCCATTTTGGATATAAATCGCGCAGTGATGCAGCATGCATGCTATGTAATTTGCCCCAATGCGGTCGCCCCTGATATTTCTGAAAAATCGGTTCAATTAGATTAAAAATGACATGATAATCCTGCTTATAAAACTGATGGATAGAAATTGAAACTGAATCCCGCTGATAGAACGGACTAAGCCAGATATCATCCGCTTTGACATAACGAAACTCGATCGGAAAGAACATCGGCACACGATGCTGCCTTAAACAATGCAGCACTTCTTCCAGACACTGCAAGCCTAGTTCGACCGGAATCTGGTATTCCATTTCATTAAATCGGGTATTACGCGGTGTGGGGAAAATCTGACTGGACCAATCCACAAAACAGGTGGGTTTGACAAAAACACCGAGCAGCTTTTGCAGATAAGGATTGGTAGACGGCAATAACCGTGTCAATTCTGAGCATAACGTCAATAAACTATCTTCTGATGGCCAGCTTTCTTTTCTCGGCTGAATGCGGTCATCAGTTTCATCTAGTGTTTTCAACATGACCTGATCAGCATGCAGAAAAGCCCAAAACTCAATATGCCGATACTGATGTTTCCATTGATCGATATTGGAAAATATGTCTTTTAACGGACACAACCGGATCTGTTCTTTTAATTTATAACGCGGCCGATTTTGCAGGGTGATTTTGGTGAGTATTCCGAGACTGCCCAGTGCTACCCGCCCTGCCTGAAAAATTTCCGTATTTTGCTGCTCATCACATTGCAATAATTCGCCATCTGCAGTCAGTAATTCAAAGCCTTGAACGAAAGCAGATAAACACGGCAAATCAATTCCCGTGCCATGCGTACCGGTCGAGACTGCACCCGCCAGACTTTGCTGATCAATATCGCCTTGATTGATCAAAGCCTGATTAAGAGGGGCTAGATATTCACCCAACTCATATAAACGCGTACCTGCCTGTACAGTACATTGAGCTGTCGCTTCATCTGCATCTATCACGCCTTTGAAATGATCCAGACGAATCAAGACCTCATCGGTTTTGGCTAGTGCACTGAATGAATGTCCTGCACCCACCACACGAATCTGCGCATGTGACTTCACCAGATTTTGCAATTCATTAATTTCTTTAGGCTCAAAAATTTGAGGAGAACTGTACTGGCTTCCTGACCAGTTGCGCCATGTTGCATCCGCCTGTTGTATTTTCATTATTATTCCTTGGCTGAGGCTATATTTAACACCCATTTAGAGTAAAATACCTAAAAAGGCAAATATGGGAACCCATAGGTTCAAAAAAATCGGTGCTTAAAAATAATTTTATTAATATTCAATTATTTAAATTTTTAAAATTATACATTCGCACTCGACTAAAGCATAACTGCAAGACTTCCAAGAATTGCATATCTTTTTTAACAGGATATGAAAAATAAATATAGAACGGAGTTTTACAATGGTTAAGGCATACGATGAATTACCGCGCACCCCTGCCAATTTTGTAGCGCTGTCACCTTTACGCTATCTCGATCGCGCGGCTTATATCTACCCGAATCAAAATGCGATCATTCATGGTAAGCGTCGTATTACCTGGCGTGAAAAATACAATCGTTGCCGTCAGTTTGCCCACCAGCTCCAGAATTTAGGCATCGGTAAAAATGACACCGTTTCAGTTTTACTGCCAAACGTACCTGCGATGATCGAAGCACACTTTGCTGTGCCAATGGCGGGTGCGGTCCTGAATACCTTAAATACCCGTCTGGATGCCAAAACATTGGCCTTCATGCTGGAACATGCTGAGACCAAAGTACTGCTGGTCGATCCAGAATTTTCTGCAGTTGCAACAGAAGCTTTGGCTCTGGTTCCACAGCAAGACATTTATGTGATTGATGTGGCTGATGAGGAATTTGAGGGTGAAGATACCCGTATCGGCCAGATTGAATATGAAGACTGGCTAGCTCAAGGCGATGCCAATTTTGAATGGCATTTACCGGATGATGAGTGGAATGCAATCAGCCTGAACTACACTTCTGGAACCACAGGCAATCCGAAAGGCGTGGTTTATCATCACCGTGGTGCCTATATTAACGCAGCCAGTAATATCATTGCCTGTGGCATGATGCCGCGTGCCACTTACTTATGGACCTTACCACTGTTCCACTGTAATGGCTGGTGTTTTGCCTGGACCATGGCAGCCAATGGCGGTACGAACGTCTGCTTACGTAAAGTTGATCCGGAACTGATCTTTAAGCTGATTGCTGAACATAAAGTGGATTATTTCTGTGGTGCACCGATTGTGCTGTCTATGTTGATCAATACCCCTGAAGAGAAAAAGACCAAGTTTGATCACCGCGTCGAAGTGATGGTAGCCGGTGCTGCGCCTCCTGCTGCAATCATTGAGGGCATGCGCAATATCGGTATTAATGTGACTCACGTCTATGGCTTGACCGAGACCTACGGCCCTTCTGCGCTCTGTGCGTCTCAGGCAGGCTGGTCAGACCTGTCGATTCAGGAACAGGCACAACTGCATTCTCGTCAAGGTGTACCATATCCACTGCAAGATGGCATGAAAGTGCTTGATCCTGACACCATGCAGGAAGTGCCACATGATGGTCAGACCATGGGTGAAATCATGTTCCGTGGCAACATCGTCATGAAAGGTTATTTAAAGAATCCGGAAGCAACTGCTGAAGCCTTTGCCGGTGGCTGGTTCCATACTGGCGATCTGGCAGTATGCCAACCTGATGGTTATGCAAAAATTACCGACCGCTCTAAAGACGTGATTATTTCGGGTGGTGAGAATATTTCATCGCTGGAAGTGGAAGAAGTTCTCTATCAGCATCCTGCCATTCTTACGGCAGCCGTGGTGGCAAAACCAGATCCACGCTGGCAGGAAGTACCATGTGCCTTTGTCGAACTGAAAGCAGGACAAACTGCCACAGCAGAAGAGATTATCGAATTCTGCAAGCAACATCTGGCGCGTTTTAAAGTACCTAAAGATGTAGTGATTACCGAGATTCCAAAAACTTCAACCGGGAAATTGCAGAAATTTATCCTGCGTGACTGGGCCAAAGAACGCTCAACGGGTGAATTTTCTTAATTTATTAAGACTGTAATATCTAGCTCCACTCCTGAATTTTATTTTTAATAGTGAAAAAAGAAAAATTTGGTGAGTGGGTTTTTTTTATATTCAGAATAAAGGCAATTAGTTTATTTAAGTGCTGATTAAGGTTCTTATCCTGAAAGATGCCTTACCAAATTAAAGATACAGAATGCGATCAATCAATGAGGTCCACATCTACGTGCTTATTTTTAGGCAATAAAAAACCCCAAGACTTAATATGCTTGGGGTTCTTCAGAATCTTGGTCCCGAGGGTCGGACTCGAACCGACACGTCATCTCTGACAGCGGATTTTGAGTCCGCCGCGTCTACCAATTTCACCACCTCGGGAGTGGATGACGGCTATATTACTCTGTTTCAAAAACTTGTCAACGCAGAAAAAACACATTTGCCTAATTTTAAAACAATTCTTATTTTTTTGTTTTATAATCGAGCAATTCCCGCCATAAAAAAGAAAAAAGTTTATACTAGCCGCAGTTTTTTTATCGTAAATTGTCATGCAACTTTCTGATTTTAGTTTCGATCTCCCTGATGAGCTGATTGCTCGCTATCCTCTTGAACAACGTAGTGCTTCCCGCCTGTTACACCTTGATGCACATGGCCAATATCACGATCACCAGTTCACCGATATTCTGGATTTATTGAATGAAGGCGATTTGCTGGTTCTGAACGATACCAAAGTGATGAAAGCGCGCCTGAAAGGTAAACGTGCCTCTGGTGGTGCAGTTGAAGTACTGGTTGAGCGTATGATGGATCAGTTCATTGCGCATTGTCATATCAAGGCCAGCAATACACCTAAAGCTGGTGCAGAATTATTTATTGGTCCAGATGAAGTCAAAGTCACCGTTCAAGGCCGTCATGAAAATCTGTTTATTGTCGAGTTTTCTCAGCCGATTCTGGATGTTTTAGACAAATACGGCGCGCTACCAATTCCACCCTATTTCAACCGTGAAGCGGAAGAGATTGATACGGTTCGTTATCAAACCGTTTTCAATGATCCGACAAAACTGGCCAGCGTTGCTGCTCCTACCGCTTCCCTGCACTTCGATGAAGAATTGCTGAAGAAACTGGAAGAAAAAGGCATTCAGAAAACCTTTGTGACCTTGCATGTCGGTGCAGGTACTTTCCTGCCAGTTCGTACCAATGATATCGAAAACCATATCATGCACAGCGAATGGTGTCAGGTATCGGATGAATCCATGGAATTGATCAAAGCCACCAAAGCACGTGGTAATAAAGTGATTGCTGTCGGTACGACCGCAACCCGTGCGACCGAAAGTGCGGCTCAGGCCAATGGTGGTGAACTGAAAGGCTGGACCGGTGATACTCAAATCTTCATCTATCCGGGTTATGAGTTCAAAGTGGTGGATCGTCTGATTACCAACTTCCATTTACCAGAATCTACCCTGCTCATGCTGGTTTCAGCTCTATCTAACCGCGAAAATATCCTGAATGCTTACAAGCACGCGGTTGAAAGCAAATACCGCTTCTTTAGTTATGGCGATGCCATGCTGATTGATCAAGCGCAATAATCAGCAGGAAACCTCCCCATGCCGATCGAGTCTGTGCAGCACTCCATTCATATTCGACGCAAGAAAAATGAAGTGGTGTTTCGCAATATCGCCCGGCTCTGGGATCTGGGTCGTCAGGCCAAAAGCCATCAGGAATTATTGGATGGCTTGCATCCATGGAACGGCCCAATTAGCTTAAAATTTGAAAATAATTTACCGTTTGCTCTGGCCGGAATCGGACTCTTTCTGATTGGCTGCATCTTTGTGGCACCGGCCAATATCTGGATGCAAAGCGGTGTTTTCTTTGGATGCCTACTGGTATTCTGGGCTTATATCAGCTATGAACATCGCCAGCCACTAGATGAAGTCATTCGCTATCTGGAAGATGAGGCGCTCGCCAAAAAATACCAGCTGGCTTTTCAGAAACAGCCACAACATATTTCTATTCCACTCAATCCCCTACATTTTATTAGCCATTTAAAACGTCTGTTCCCGGTATTTAATCAAGGTTCTCTAAGTAATGAGATTTCACGCTATGCCAGCACTGTCTGGGAAGATGAAGATGGTCAACAACATCAGGTTCTGGTCTTTCAATATCATTATGTGCACGAAGTTCAGGTACGCAATAAGGAAGGTCAGCCGGTCAAACTGACCCAGGTACATAAAGACCTTTGGGGGGTATTTGTTTTTGATGTTCAGATTCAGGGGCTAGCCGTGACTACCTCCAGAAAGAAATTTCATTATCCTTATGCTCATCCTTGGCACAGCAGCGACATTCGCACCAACCAGAAATTAAATTTCTTTGGCAGTGATCCGATGCAAATGGCCAAAATACTCACACCCGGTTTTGTACTTCGACTGGCGGACTTTTTTGAGCAGCGTCAGGGCAATTTACTATTTCACCCGGAAAGCCATATGCTCTGCTATCTGGGACCACATGATTTATTTCAGGTATCCAGTAAACACGATAAAATTAACGATATTTCCACATTGCGTGGCCATCTCAGAACGTTTAAATTAATAGAATTGGAAAAGTTACATACTGATCTGACGCAATTTTTAAAATAATTATTTTTTTCTGGGGACTACTTTTATGGGATTTTTTGTTTTTGTCATTATCCCGCTTCTGGTCATTATTGCCATTATCATGATTCGTAACAGCATTGTGCGTCATCATAACTCCACTATTCGTGCATGGTCCGATGTCGCCAGCTATGAGCGGCAAAAACTAAAAATCCTGGATGGTCTGCAACCTCTGGTTGAGCAATATTCCAGTTTTGAAAAAGGCACTTTAGAGAAAGTCACTGAACTGCGCCAGAACATTATGAACCTGAATATCCAGGATGCCGATATTGCCCAGTTACAACGGGTTGAAAACCTGAATAAAGAACTGATGCGCAGCCTGAATGTGGTGATTGAAAACTATCCTGAACTGAAAGCAAATGACATTTACCTGAAAATGATGAATGAAATTGAAGAACAGAATGAAAATGTCGGTGCTGCGATTACCATCTACAACCGCAATGTTGAACTCTTCAATAACCAGATTCAGATTTTTCCGCACAATATTATCAATAACATGTTCCTCAGAAAGAAAGCAGTACGCCCTTTCCGTGACCAGACTGTGAGTCAAAACTTTGACTATCGTCCGAACTTCCACTGAGAAAAATCATTACATTTTATAGTTTTTGATTTGCAATACATTGGCTTATGATGAAATAGCGAGAGATAAAGCAATACACTTATAAAACCCAATAAAAAGAATAAAAAATCATGCTGGATTATTTAGAACACTTGCAACAGACGCTGGTCAAGGAATTTTATCAACTGTATGATCGCTATCAGGATGATCACATCTATGCCTGTAGTCTGGTCTTTGATGAATTTTTGCTGCTGGATGATCTGGCGATTTCCACAGAACGTAGCATTTTCCAGGATCCTGAAGATCCACTGCAATATCTGGCCGAACAGGATCGCTGGAATGTACGAAAATGGCGCTATAGAACTCAAGCCTCTTCACAATCTAAACTCGTGCCTTTTAAAACTTGGCTGGCAGAGTATTTTAAAACCCAGCATAGTTTTGGCCATCCTGTCTTAGCTCAACAAAAACAGCTTCCTGCTACTCACTTGGATTTATTGCTAGAAACTTTTAAGCAAGCCAAACGCAAATTATCTGAAGCTTATGGCCTGGATCTAGATTCGATTATCTTTTTCCTCAGCGTTCCGACCCAGACCGAATTTGAATGCCGATCTGCACTTGAACTCAATTCTGACAGTCGCTTATTGCAGGACTTTTTAGCTTTCAGACAGACCCTGTCTCAACCGAGAGTCAATAAACGTTTAAAACTCTCACAAAGTGATAAGGATATTCTGATTGATCTGGAACAGATGCTGGCTATGGAGCCTTATGACTATTTGCAAGTGGCGCAGGATGCCTATTTACTAACGCTGGAATCTTATTTTGTCGACAGCAATATCTATATCCAAAAATTGATCCAGCATATTGCTGCCATGGCGGCTGAACCTGATGGTAGCTGTGCCTTGAGCCGGGAAGAAATTATGCAGCGTTTACAGCAATTTTCTGCAAACTTACCTCTTTCACCTGATATTTCCTCTATTCATCGATAAATAAAATTACAGAGTGAATTCTCTACAATGCTGGCGTTTAAGGTCAGAATCAAGGAAAATAGCGCCCTTTAATTCGCATTAGTAATCAGCGAACTGTTTTTTCGCCTTGATTTGGAACTCTTATGAAGTTTGAAAAATTAGGTCAGTCGGGTCGTGCCCGTCGTGGTCGTTTAACGCTTGAACATGGCGTAGTAGAGACACCCGTCTTTATGCCAGTTGGTACTTATGGCACGGTTAAAGGCATGTTGCCACGTGATGTTGAAGGTATTAAAGCACAGATTATCCTCGGTAATACTTTCCACTTATACCTGCGTCCGGGCCTTGAAGTCATCAAGCAGCATGGTGGCCTGCACGGTTTCATGAAATGGGATAAACCGATTCTGACTGACTCAGGCGGCTTCCAAGTCTTCAGTCTGGGTGCAATGCGCAAGATTGAAGAAAAAGGCGTGACCTTCCGCTCCCCGATCGATGGTTCAAAAGTTTTCCTTTCACCTGAAATTTCAATGGAAATTCAGCATACGTTGAACTCCGATATCGTGATGATTTTTGATGAATGTACGCCTTATCCTGCAACCCATGAAGAAGCGCAGAAATCTTTGCAGCTGTCTTTACGTTGGGCTGAGCGCTGCAAGAAACATCATCATGATGAACTCAACAATAAAAATGCCCTGTTCGGGATTATTCAGGGCGGGATGTATGAAGACCTGCGCGATGAATCCTTAAAAGGCCTGCTTGAGATTGACTTCGACGGCTATGCGATTGGCGGTCTGTCTGTCGGTGAACCGAAAGAAGAAATGATCAAGGTACTGGATTATCTTCCGAACAAAATGCCGGAAAATAAACCGCGTTACCTGATGGGTGTCGGCAAACCGGAAGATATTGTTGAAGGTATCCGCCGTGGTGTAGACATGTTCGACTGCGTCATGCCAACCCGAAATGCACGTAATGGTCATTATTTCGTGACCGATGGTCTAGTGCGTATCCGTAATAGCCAATACCGTCATGATCAAAGCCCACTTGATCCACATTGCGATTGTTATACCTGTCAGAACTTTACCCGTGCTTATCTGTTCCATTTAGAGAAATGTGGAGAAATGCTGGGTTCTATGCTCGGCACCATCCATAACCTGCGTTATTACCAGCGTTTTACTGAAGATATCCGCAACGCGCTGGATAACGGAACTTTTGATGAATTTGTTCAGGACTTTTACGCTCGTCGTGGCCTGGAAGTTCCACCTTGTCCACAAGATTAATCTTTCAGCATTTGCGCTGAGGAAAAAGACAGGGTAAATTGCAAGAATATGTCAATTTATTATCAAGTTGATCACCAGTTTTTTATTTTAGGAAAATGAAATGAGCCTATTTATTTCGACTGCTCACGCTGCAGGTGAAGCTGCACAACAACCAAGCTTGATGGCTAACCTTTTGATGATTGCGGTTTTTGTTGCAATCTTCTATTTCTTGATCTGGCGCCCTCAATCAAAACGTGCCAAAGAGCACCGTGCTCTGGTTGACAGCCTTGGCGTAGGCAGCGAAGTCGTTTTTGCAGGCGGCTTAATGGGCAAAATCACTAAAATTGAAGGTGATTTCGCAGTCGTTGAATTGAGCCGCGGTGTAGAAGTCAAAGTTCAACGTGCGAGTGTGATCTCAGTTCTGCCTGAAGGCACTTTAAATAACATTTAATCAAAATTAGTCGTGCTCCCCGCACGACTTTTTCATTTTAAGAAGAAAACGAATGCGTTACCCAGCATGGAAATATGTGCTGATCCTGGTTGTCCTGGTGGTCAGTACTTTATATGCCCTGCCAAGTTTGTATCCAGATGAACCTGCTGTACAGATTTCGGGTGCCAAAGCCGGTACTCAGATTGACGCAGGCATCGTACAAAAAGCAGAGCAGATTTTAACAACTGAAAATATTGCAACTCACGACAATAGCTTTAGTAATAACGCTGCTTTATTACGTGTAAATTCAAGTGAAGCACAGCTGAAAGCCAAAGAAGCTTTACGCCGTGGTTTAGGTGATGAATACGTCGTAGCACTTAACCTTGCTCCAACCACTCCAGAATGGCTACAGAAAATTGGTGCCAAACCAATGAAACTGGGTCTGGACTTACGTGGTGGTGTTCATTTCCTATTAGAAGTGGATATGGACAAGGCGATTGCACAGCGCATGGACACCTCTGCAACTGACCTGCGCCGTCAGCTGCGTGATAACAACCTGAAATTCAATAGCCTGAATTTAAGCAATAACACCATTGTTGTGCAGTTTGCCAATAATGAGGATCGTGCTGCCGTCATGGATTTCTTGCGCCGTAATGGCAATGAATTCAACCAGCAGGCCGTGGCGACTGAAACCGGTTCGACTTTACGCCTCAACTATACCGATACGCGTAAGCAGGAAATCGAATCTTATGCGGTGAACCAGAACTTAACTACTTTACGTAATCGTATTAACGAGTTAGGTGTGGCTGAAGCGCTGGTACAAACCCAAGGCAGCAACCGTATTGTGGTTGAACTTCCGGGTGTACAGGATACCGCAGAAGCAAAACGTGTCTTGGGCCGTACGGCGAACCTGGAATTCCGTCTGGTGTCTGATCTGAATGATCAATACATCGATCCTTATACTGGTCAATTAAGTGGTACAGCTCCAGCAGGGACTCAAGCATTTGCTTATGAATCTCTGGACAGTGGTCGTCAGTTATTGCTGAACCGTAACCGTATTTTGACTGGTGAACGCGTACAAAATGCATCTTCTGGCTTTAGTCAGGATACTGGCGGTGCTGAAGTTAATATTACTTTGGACAGCGCTGGCGGTAAATTGATGGCAGATGCCACACGTAATGCCGTAGGCAAACGTATGGCGGTACTGTTCATCGAGAACAAGCAAAAGATCAGCTACGTAGAAGATCCGGCAACTGGTGCACAAACTGAAGTGCGTACACCATATACTGAATCTGTGGTGATTAACGCTGCAACAATTCAGGCAGTATTAGGTTCTCAATTCCGTATTACCGGTCTGGACTCACCTCAGGAAGCTTCTGAGCTTGCCTTGATGCTACGTGCCGGCGCTCTGGCCGCGCCAATGTATTTCGTTGAAGAACGTGTGATTGGTCCAAGTCTGGGTCAGGAAAATATTGATAAAGGCGTACTCTCTACTCAAATCGGCTTCATTCTGGTAGCAATCTGGATGGTCGTATTCTTCCGTCTATTCGGTGTCATTGCCAACTTCGCACTGGTTGTTAACCTGGCGATGATTCTGACTGTCATGTCATGGATTGGCGCTTCCCTCACCCTGCCGGGTATTGCCGGTATCGTGATTACCATTGGTATGGCGGTCGATGCCAACGTACTGATCTGTGAGCGGATACGGGAAGAAATGAAATGGGGCGCCTCGCCGAAACAGGCAATTGTGGCCGGTTATGATCGAGCCTATAACACCATTTTCGACTCGAACTTAACTACCTTCCTGGTAGCGTTCATTCTGTTCGCAATTGGTACTGGTCCGATCAAAGGCTTTGCTGTGACCCTGATGATTGGTATTGTCTGCTCGATGTTTACGGCGATTACGGTAACCCGTGCGATCGTACAGATCATCTATGGCAAAAAACGTAACTTGAAAAAGTTGAGCATTTAGGAGATCGATGATGACTGAAAATACTCAACTGAATCAAAAACAGTATGGTCGTCCTGAAGACGAACGTATCATTCCGTTTATGAAGATTGCATTGCCTGCGGCAGTGTTCTCTATCATCCTGACGGTTGCCAGCATCTTCTTTATTGCGACTAAAGGCTTGAACCTCGGTCTGGACTTTACCGGTGGTGTATCAGCAGAGCTGAACTACACGAATCCAGTAAAACCAGATGATGTGACTCAGGCACTCAGCAAATCTGGCTTTGATGATGCTGTCGTGCAGACGCTGGGCTCGGAACGTGACCTGATGGTACGTATGCCGGTACAGGAAGATATTGAAGCAGAAGACCTTACCAAAGCCGTTACTGCAGCAGTTCAGCTGCCAGGCAATGCGGCTCAGGTACCTAAGGTCGATGTAGTCGGTGGACAGGTCGGTAACGAGCTGTATGTGCGTTCTGCAGGTGCAGTTGCCCTTGCCCTCTTGCTGATGCTGGTCTATGTCACCATCCGCTTTGAGTTCAAACTGGCGATGGGTGCGGTACTGTCATTGTTCCACGATATCGTGGTGACGATTGGTATCTTTGCCATGATGCAATGGCCATTTGACCTTACAGTTCTGGCTGCACTACTGGCGATCATCGGTTTCTCACTCAACGATAATATCGTGGTCTCTGACCGTATCCGTGAGAACTTCCGTAAGATCCGGGGTGCCGAACCTGTTGAAATTATCAATATTGCCTTGACTGAAACCTTACGCCGTACCATTCATACTTCTATGACATTATTACTGGTTGTAGTTGCCATGATGATCATGGGCGGTGCTGGTCTAAAATGGTTCTCGATTGCGATGTTTGTGGGTGTCTTTGTTGGTACCTATTCTTCGATCTATATCGGTACAGCCTTCGCCCTATGGCGTGGTCTGAATCGTCAGGACTTTATTGTTCAGGTGAAACCAGAATTTGAAGACGAAAATCAGCTTCCATAAGCGATCCGTTTTCGATTTCCCTATTCAGCCCATCTTATGATGGGCTGAATTATTTCTGGTCTAAAAAAATTGAATGCTGAGGCACTATGGCAATCACAGGATGGATTCTAGCTACATCAGATTTCTGGAAACTAACCTTGCGGCTTTCATCCAGACTTTGGATCTGATAGCTGTCCTGGTTTTCCGAAATCAGCTCCACAATGAGCTGCAGTCCATTAATTAAATAAAGACACACCAAGCCAGATGACTGTAATACGGCTTGCTCATCACAGACCAACCACCAGCCTGCTTTTAGGCTCGGAAAATAATACTGTCCTGTCACCTGAATGGCATAATGCTGAGGTTCCAATTTCAGCCAAGATACAAGATTTTCTGCCGAATCTATAACTTCTATTTTAAAGGCTTGCTGCTCAACAACCTGCATCTGGAACAAAGTTATTTTTACAGGACTAGATACCACTTCAATGACAGGTGCTTCAGCACGATCCAATATTAAACTTTCCAAGCCCAGTTGCTGCTCCAGCTCGCGTGCGGCCTTTTCTCCAATCTGGCGTTTACTGTTCAATAGCTGGGTAATATAAGCTGCAGACAGACCAAAGTGCTCGCAAATCTCTTTGCCATTTTTAAACTGCTGGCTATCAATCAACTGATCAATCACTTTGGCCAGATTATTTCGTCTCAGTTCAAATATTTCCGTGGCACTCATGTCTATTATTTGCCCTTTTCTCTCTTCAGCACACCTTATAACAAAAAAGCCCGCAATTGAATTGCGGGCTTTTCTAATCATGCCTAAAAAGAATCAGTTGCCTTGTACCAGACGGCGGGCACTGATAATTCCCGGCTGCTGTTCAAGACGGGCCAGCAATTTGGAAAGTTGAGCCAGGCCTTTAACTTCGATCAATAATTTCATATTGGCAATACCATCTGCTTCTGAAATGGTGTTTACCTGACGGATATTGATCTGATCTGAGAAAATCACCTGAGTCAGATCTTTAAGTAAACCACGACGGTCATAGGCTTCCACCACAATCTGTACGCTCTGACCGCGAGTCGGCTGCATTTCCCAGTCGGCTTCTACTGCACGTTCCGGTTCTTGGCTGATCATACGTACATAATCCGGACAAGCTACCTTGTGGATGCTTACACCGCGATTCAGCGTAATATAACCCGCAATCGATTCACCATGCACCGGCTGACAGCACTGGGCTACATGCAGTTCGACGTTATCCAGACCATCAATCAGAATACCATGTGCAGACAAGGTATGGCTGGCACGCGGATTCAACGCCGGTTTCAGCACCAGTTCAGGCTCATCCTGATCCAGATGCATATGACGGTTCACCTGATTGATCAGGGCATGCAGGCTGATATCACCATTCACCAGACCAATCAGAATGTCTTCACCACTTTTCACATTGAAATGGTTGCAATAATCACCCAAGTCGATTGATTTCGGGTGAATTGCTAGACGTGCCAATTCTTTATTCAGAATTTCACGACCCACTTCCAGATTCTTACTGCGATCCTGCTGACGGAACCAGTGACGTAACTTGTCACGGGCACGTGCAGTCTTGATATAACCCAGTGAATTAACCAACCAGTCCCGATTTGGTTCACGGTCTTTCTTGGTCAGAATCTCAACCTGTTCACCAGTTTTCAAGGCATAGGTTAAAGGTACATAGCGCTGGTTGACCCGGGCTGCATAGCATTTGTTGCCGACTTCCGTATGCACATGATAGGCAAAGTCGAGTACGGTTGAACCTCGTGGTAACTCTTTAATATCACCATCACGGCTGAACACATAGATTTTTTCGAAGCCTTCAAAATCTTGAATATGCTCAAAATTTTCAACTTCCTCTTCTTCATCCTTATGTGCACTGGCTTCATTGCGTTCTTGATAATGCTCAATCACTGCACGCAAGGAATGCAGACGATGATTAAAGGAAGTATCGGTATTTTTCGAACCTTCCTTATAGTTGAAATGCGAGCATACGCCAAGCTCGGCCTCTTCATGCATCGTATAAGTACGAATCTGCACTTCAAGTGACTTGTTTTCCGCAATCACAGCTGTATGTAAAGAGCGATAGCCATTGGCTTTTGGATTGGTAATATAATCATCAAATTGATGCGGAATATGTCGCCACAATTGATGTACGATCCCGAGCGTGTGATAGCACTCAGGCACGCTTTTCACCAGTACACGCAGCGCACGGATGTCATACAGCTGGTCGAAGCTCAGGCTTTTGCTTTTCATTTTCCGATAGATCGAATAAATGTGCTTCACCCGGCCGTTAATTTCAGCTTCAATGCCGTGTTCTGCCAGCTCTTCACGCAATTTATCAATCACAAACTGAATATATTGTTCGCGTTCCAGCCGCTTTTCATTCAGCAAAGAGGCAATTTCTTTATAGCGTTCTGGTGCCAGATAGCGGAAGGCCAGATCTTCGAGTTCCCATTTCAGCTGGGCAATCCCGAGACGATGCGCTAGAGGAGAATAAATGGTGAGAATTTCTCGTGCGACCCGTTCTTGCCGTTCACGTGAAGAATTGGCCAGCTCACGCAGTGCATAGGTACGTTCTGCCAGCTTGATTAACACGACGCGGACATCTTCTGTCACCGAAATCAGCATCTTGTAAATGCCAGACAGATGTTCACGCTGGTTATTATTAAAGTGATCTTCCAGGCGTTTATTTTTTTCAATCAGCTCAGACAGCTTACCCATGGACAGCGTGCCTTTGACCAGACTGTAGACCTGTTCACCGAATTTTTCCTGCACTTCTGCCAGTGGCATGACGCCTTCACGTACTGCGCGGTAAAGCATGGCAGCGGATAAGGTATCTTCATCGACATAGAGATGCGCGAGAATATCCGCCATTTCAATACCGGTATAGAAGGTATTAGAGCGATGCTGAATCGTACTTTGTAGCTCTTTTTCTAAGGTTAAACGGGCAACTTCTTCGAGCTGCTTCAGGGGAGCCCCGTCTAATATGCCACGAACCCGATCTAACCATTCAGTCAGATCCTGCTGTGCTTGTTCGGCATGTTCTACAGTCGCCTCCTGTGACAACTCAGTGAGCCGCCCAGGCAGTTGCTCACGTACTGTGACCATACCCTTCTCCTACTTTTAGATACATCATCTCTTTGATCGTTTATTTAATTTTCTTTTTCGAACAAGGCAATCGACTCGACATGTCCGGTATGCGTAAACATATCCATCACACCGGCTTTCGTTAGCTGATAACCCTGTTGTACCAGTAGCCCTGCATCTCTTGCAAGCGTAGCAGGATTACATGACACATAAACGATTCTTTTGGCACCAAACTGAGGAATATAATGCATGACTTCTTCTGCTCCAGCACGTGGCGGGTCGATTAATAATGCATCAAATCCTTGATTTGCCCAAGACTGGTGCGAAAAATCTTTGGTTAAATCTTGTGAATAGAACGAAACTTGTGCAATACCATTATTGTTAGCATTTTCCGCACCGCGTTGCACCATTTCCTCACTTCCCTCAACCGCAACCACCTGACCAGACGCACCAACACAGCGCGCCAGTGGCAAAGAAAAGTTTCCTAATCCAGAAAACAGATCCAGAACGCGTTCGCCCTGCTGTAATTGAAGCAAATCACATGCCAAGCGCACCATTTGCGGATTGATCGTTGAATTGACCTGAGTGAAGTCCAATGGATTAAAACCGAATTCCACATCAAAGTCATCAAGACCATAGTGTAAGCGTGCTGCCTGTTCAGGCTCATCAATCCGCTTCAAATAATCTTGGCCTGCAGGCTGCAAATAAAGCTGCCAACCTTTCTCTAACGTAAATTGGCGCAATCGGTTGACATCTGTTACCGATAATTCTGCGGTTTCACGAATGAGCAACGCAATGTCATGATCACCCATAGCCAATTCTATATGACCAATATCTGCCTGACCATCGAGACTTTGGAGCAATTGTTTAAGACGTGTAACCGATCCAAACTCGCGATCTAGAATCATGCAGCGGTCAATCGAGGTCAGCTTATTGGACTGGTTTTCACGAAAACCAACCACCAACTTTTCTTTTTGAGGCAGATAACGCACCCCAATCCGGGCTTTACGACGGTAATCTTCACGTTGTGAACGTAACGGTGGCAGCCATTCTACAGGCTGAATCCCGGCAAAATGCTGCAAATGTGATTTCAGAACATTCTGCTTAAGTTCAATTTGGGCATCTGGATGGATATGCTGCATATTGCAGCCGCCGCATACGCCAAAATGTGGACACACAGGTTTGACCCTGATCTCGGAAGCCTCACTGAGCAACTCAAGGCTATCCGCCTCTTCCAGTTTTTTGACTTCACGGGTAATGCGGGCACGTACGGTTTCACCCGGCAAGGCATAGCGGATAAAGACTTTCTTACCATGCTTTTCAAGTGGATGATCCGGATGTGAACCATAGTGAGCGATGCCACGTCCTTCATGTGAGAGTGATTCAACCTGAAAAATATACTCGGATTGCGGCGCTGGACGTGGTTGTACTCGACGTTTCATGAAAACCTAGGATGTGGAGATGGGAAAATCAAAACGGGTAAATTCAGTTCTTTGTGAGGTTTCACGCCAGACTGATAAAAAATCTGCATGTTGCGGCTGGGTATGCAGGTATTGAATCGTACTCTGCACCAGATGCTGATAATCAGGCAACATCAACTGGCCTTTTAGCAACAGCCAGCGAATATAGACCAACCAGGTATTGAGCACATCACCTTCGCAATAGCTGGTGAGTGCGTTCCATTGCTGGTTACGTACATATTCAGGTACATGATAGCCACCATCACCACGCTTGCCTGGATAACCCAGTAAATGAGCAACATCATCCAGTTTCTGAAAATGACGGGCATGAAACATGGCCATAACATCCATCAAATCAACATGACGCTGATGGTAACGATTCTGGTAGTTATTATAACGCTTTTGCGTATCGATTTCGCCCTGATCGAACAGACTTGGGGCAGATAAACCATGATACATGGCCCGATAAAGAATAACCGGCAGGTCAAATTGTGAGCCATTCCAACTGACTAGAGTTGGATGACGCTTTTCAAAAATGGATAAGAATTTTTTTAAAATCTCTGCTTCACTGTATTGTTCACGGCTGAAAGAAAACAGGCGCATACCCTGTTCATCCATCCATAAACCGGAAATACAGACAATCTCATGCAAAGGCAGACGCTGAAAGTCCGAGCCTGATTCCTGACGGCGTAACTTGGTCAGGGCCTGATCCAGATCAGCCTCGGGCAGATCCAGACCAAACAGATGCGCGCCTGATTTAAGATCGGTTTGGGTTTCAATATCGAAAGTTAAAACAGGCAGGCGCATAAAAGATTTCTCAAAAATTATTCAGGGTCTTGTACAGAGAATAAGCCTGTAGACAGGTAACGGTCACCACGGTCACAGATAATACATACAATTACTGCATCCGGATTTTCTTCTGCGAGCTTGATGGATGCCCAAACTGCACCGCCAGAAGATGTACCGGCACTGATACCTTCTTTTTGCGCCAGTTTACGCATGGTGCGTTCCGCTTCAATCTGTGGAATATCAATAATACGGTCGATACGGCTACGATCAAAAATCGTTGGCAAATATTCTTCTGGCCAGCGGCGGATACCGGCAATACTAGAACCATCAGATGGCTGTAGGCCCACAATCTGAATATCCGGATTCATTTCTTTCAGATATTTAGATACGCCCATGATCGTACCAGTCGTACCCATTGAGCTGACAAAGTGTGTAATTTTGCCACCTGTTTGCTGCCAGATTTCAGGACCTGTGGTCAGGTAATGCGCTTCGACATTGTCCGGGTTACCAAATTGGTTTAACACCAGACCTTTACCTTCAGCCTGCATTTGCAAGGCCAGATCACGTGCACCTTCCATGCCCTGCTCTTTGGTCACTTCAATCAGTTCAGCACCATAAGCACGCATTGCGTCCTTACGTTCCTGACTCATGTTATTCGGCATAATCAGCTGCATCTTGTAACCACGCATGGCCGCAACCATCGCCAATGCAATCCCTGTATTTCCGCTGGTCGCCTCAATCAAGGTATCACCCGGTTTGATCTGTCCGCGCTTTTCCGCCTGCATGATCATGTTATACGCTGGACGGTCCTTGACCGAGCCTGCCGGATTATTTCCTTCGAGTTTTGCGAGTACTGTGGCTTGAGTGTGACTAGCCAGACGCTGCAAACGCACCAGTGGCGTTTTGCCTACATAATGGTCCAGTAAAAATTCGTCTGCTTGAAAATCAGGGGTGGTATTACTCATTATTTGCACCTATATCGAGGTGCGGCTATTGTATGAAAAAATGCATTTCCCTGCACCCATTTATAGCAGTGCTTTTGCATAAAACTGTATAAATCACAATCGGCATGGCCAATTCATCCCGTTTTAGCTTGATAAAACTCCTCAATCGTGACAGTGACTTAGCTCACCTCTACTCCTGAAAAGGTTTGCTCAAACACCCATAATGACTGTTCAGCGCAATGGTTCTTATTTTCTGCCTTAATCTGGAGCTTTAGAAAAATAATACTGAAATTTTAACAGTAGATTTAAAGCATGCTAATATGCAAAGCATAAGGAAAATACTGCTTGAATCATGTCAAATATCAACAAAAAGCTGTTTAAACGCCTACACTTAAATCATGCTTATGGACAGCTGATTGCACTGATTTTTGTACCCATTACTATTCTGGCCTGTGTTGGTGCTGCTCTGGCCATCTCGGAAACTTCCAATGCGGCCCGTGCCCAGCAAAAGCAGATGGCCATTGCGATTCTGACCCGTTTTCAGGCCACTTCTGAATATGCGCTGGACATTTTGAGCCTTTATCCATGGCAATATGAACAAGCTCATGACGCCATGCAAAATATGCTGAATGAAAAGCATCTGGTTCGTGCGGCTATTCTGGATGAAAATGGTAAAAGTAAACTCGGTATTGGGTTTCAGGAACAGGCGCCTTGGCCGGACTTTAAAAAAGACGGCAATTTTGTTGGCCCAATCTTAGATAAAAACAATCATATTTATGCAGTCAAAGTAAATGAAAATGGCATGAATGCAGGCTGGCTGGCGATCGAACTGGACAATCAGCCCTTAGAAATTGCCCGCTACCGGGTCCTGATCGTTTTGATTGCGACCGGCTTATTGACCTTATTGCTCTTGTTGTTATGTCTGAATTTCTATTCTCGTCGCTGGATTGCACCGATGTATGAGATTCGCATGCAGCTACAACGCCTGAATGCCGACACCCTAGATCAGCATATGGTGATTAACAGTACCGGTGAACTGCGTCTTTTGCAGCGTGATATTGCCAATGTGGTGAAACGTCTGCATTTCAGTTTTCTGGAATTGCGCGAGCATACCGAACAGACTGAAGATGATTTGCGCCGTACTCTAGATACTTTAGAAGTTCAAAATATTACTTATCGTCAGGCACGTGATCAGGCGATTTCGGCCAACCAGGCCAAGTCGGTGTTTCTGGCCAATATTTCCCATGAATTACGCACACCCTTAAATAGTATTGATGGTTTTATTCACCTGCTGCTGCGTCAAGGCAATCTTAGCAATGAGCAAAGCCTGTATTTACAGACCATCCGCAAATCTTCTGCGCATCTGCTGGCCCTAATCAATGATGTACTGGATTTCTCCAAGATCGATGCCGGCAAACTGGAACTGGAAACCGCACCTTTTGATCTGGAAGAAGCCATTTTCGATGTGATGGACATGCTCTCACCACTGGCTGCACAGAAGCATATCGATATGGCGTTCTACTTTGCAGACAATGTGCCAAAACATGTGATTGGTGATGTACTACGCTTCAAGCAGATTCTGACCAACCTGATTTCCAATGCGATCAAGTTTACTCCAGATGGCGAAATCATTGTTCGGGCACGCATGGAGCATGATGATATCGGACAATGTCTGCTGCATTTTAGTGTTCAGGACAGCGGCATTGGCCTGAGCGGAACTGACCGCAAGAAACTGTTTGAATCGTTCTCGCAAGGCGATACCTCGGTCACCCGCCAATTCGGTGGTACAGGTCTAGGACTGGCCATTTCTAAACAGCTGGTTCACCTGATGCATGGTCAAATCGGCTTTGAAGATAACCAGGAACGTGCACCAACAGAAAAAGGCTCAACCTTCTGGTTTACCGCCCAATTCCCGGTGGATGAAGATATTGTTCATGAACATCCGGACTTCAGTGATCTGACCGTTGTGTCTTATCTTGCCCATCCGGCAACAGCGAATGTCTTGAGACATTATCTGGAAAATTATCGCGTTAAACATATTGAATCGACGTCCATTCTGGATCTGTTCAGTCGTCTGAACCATTTACAAAATATCGAGAATACCTGGCTAATTGTTGACCATAGTGGCGATAGCCAGGCTCTCCTGACAGAGATTCGCTCTCGCTATCAGGGACATCTGGCTGTGTATGGTTATCAAATGCAGCTTGATCCGAGCATGCTGAATGATCATCGTGCCCGTGCCCTGCATCAGCCACTGAGTCGTAGTGCTCTGATTCAGCTACTTGGTAATCAACCTGTCTTCGATCAGGAACAGCATGAAGACTTTAATGGTCAGGGACTGCATATTCTGGCCGTGGATGATCATTTGCCCAACCTGATTGTTCTGGAAGCTTTACTGGCCGAACTGAATGTCACCACGACCAAAGCCATTAGCGGACAGGAAGCGATTGATATCATCCAGAGCCGTTATGAACAGGGCCTGCCATCCTTTGACCTGGTGTTTATGGATATCCAGATGCCAGTGATGTCCGGTATCGATACCACGCGTGCAATCCGTTCACTGGAATCAACTTTTGAAAATCATCAGCGTCTGCCGATTATTGCCCTGACGGCACATGCCCTTTCCGATGAGAAACAGAAACTGCTACAAAATGGTATGGATGATTATGTCACTAAGCCTATTCAGATTGATCAGATCGTGCAGATCCTGACGCATTGGACGACTGAGAGTTTTAAAAAGATTCCGGTGCTGGAACGTGCCAATGTCATTGATGCGCTGGATCCGAATATTCTGGACTGGCAGCAAAGCCTGCAACTGGCGGCCAATAAAGAAGATCTGGCCGTCGATCTGCTCAGCATGCTGGTCGACAGTTTTGAAAAAGAGCTGGATGAAATTGAGCAATTAATTGAGCTGGAAGATTTTCCGCAGCTGGAACATGTTTTGCACCGTCTCTATGGGGCTACTCGTTATGTCGGCACACCGACTCTGCAAAAAGTTACCGGAAGTTTTGAGCAGTTTGTCTCGACCTTGCGTAAGGAACGCCGTAAGGCCGATGACAGTTTTGTTCAGGAAGTATTGAAATATCTGGATGAACTGAAAGCCGTAATTGAGCAGGTAGAACAGGCAGCCCAGCAAATCTTAAACAAGCATAGTGGTTAAATCATTGTTGTTTTAATCACTCATATCTGTATGACTGCGCTGTCATGCAAGCACAGATTGCTCATGCTATGCTCGCTTACAGAAAAATTAAGGATGAATACCATGTCACTTGTGCGCTTTGAAAAAAATAATGGAATTGCCACGGTTACTCTCAGCCGTCCAGACAAACGTAATGCTATGAGCTTTGCCCTGCTGCGTGAACTGGTGCAGATTGCGAACCGGATTAAAAAAGACAAGTCAGTGCGTTGTGTCATTTTAACCGGTGAAGCGCAGGTCTTTAGTGCCGGCATTGACTTGGCCGATTTAAATAATCCTAAAAATCGGGCCTATGCGGCTTGGGAACTGATCCGTCCTGGACAGAGCTTATTCCAGAAAGCTTTTCTGGTCTGGCAGGAACTGCCTGTCCCCGTCATTGCAGCCATTGAAGGTTTCTGCTTTGGTGCAGGTATGCAACTTGCGCTGGCTGCGGATATCCGGATCGCTCACCCTGCGACCAAAATGTCAATTATGGAAACTCGTTGGGGCCTAGTACCAGACATGGGATTAACGCGTTCACTCAAAGGTCTGATCGGGATTGATCTGGCCAAAGAGCTGACCTTAACCGCACGTATTTTTGAAGGTGCCTATGCCAAAGAAATTGGCCTGATCACCCATGTTGATGAACAGCCATTAGCAAAAGCACAAGCTTTGGCTGAAGAAATGTTACAACGCTCTCCAGATGCCTTGATGGCCTCTAAATTTGTGCTGGATGCGATGGAACACAAACCCAACAAGTCACTGCGTATGGAAAAAATCTGGCAGCTTAAACTGTTACTCGGTAAAAACAGTCAACTGGCACGCAAGAAGGATAAAAATCCGGACGTGCAGTTTGTACCACGCCAATATAATTAATTATGGCTGAAGCAAAATCAAAAGATGAGAGATAAAATGCAATTCGATCATGATAGCAAAATTGCCTTTTTAGGTATGGGACTCATGGGCAGTCGTATGGCAACCCGCTTGCTAAAAGCAGGTTTTCAAGTTGCAGTCTGGAACCGTACGGCCAGTGCCTGCGATCCTTTGTTTGCTCTTGGAGCCACTCCGCTATCTCTAGATCAAATTGCAAATTATCCGGTTATTCTGACTTGTCTGGCAGATGATGCCGCAGTGCAATCGGTCTTTGAGCAGATTCAGCCCTATCTGGTGGCTGGACAGGTTATTGTCGATTTTTCCAGTCTTTCCGTATATCAAACCAAAACTCTAGCTGAACAGGCCCAAGCTAAACAAGCGATCTGGATTGACTCTCCTGTGTCTGGCGGTACAGCCGGTGCAGAACAAGGCACGCTAGTCATCTTCGCGGGTGGTGATGCAAAAACTATTACCGCACTTGATCTCATCTATACCGTGCTTTCACAACGTGTCACTCGCATGGGTGATACGGGAACCGGTCAGGCGACTAAAATCTGTAACCAGCTGATTGTGGCAGCGAATAGTACCCTGATCGCTGAAGCAGTAGTTTTGGCCGATCGTGCCGGTGTAGATACTGCCCTGCTTGCACCAGCATTAGCCGGTGGTTTTGCTGACTCCAAGCCTTTTCAGATTCTGGCCCCACGTATGGCCAGCCAGACGTTTGAACCCGTGCAATGGAAAGTGCAGACACTGTCTAAAGACCTGAACAATGCGGTGCAACTGGCTGCTACTTTATCTTTGGATATCCCTGTGGCAAGCCAGGCCCTGTCTCAGCTCAAAGCCCATCAGCAAGACGGATTTGCTGAGGCCGATCTGGCTACTGTAATCAAGCACGTAGACCATTAAATATTTCATTTCAATATTCTGCCTTGAGCAAGGAAAAGTCCATGACCAAACTCGCCGTTAACCTCTCCATGATTTTTACGGAAGTACCTTTGTTAGAACGTTTTGCCTTGGCTCATGCGCACGGTTTTAAACATGTGGAAATCCAGTTTCCCTATGAACTGAGCATTGAGCAGATTCAGCAGCAGCTTCAGTTGCATGATCTGGACATCTGCCTGATTAATGTGCCTGCTGGTGATCTGATGCAAGGTGGACACGGTCTGGCCGGTATTCCTGGACAGGAAATCGAGTTTCGTCATGCTGTAGAGCAGGCCATTCGATATGCGACTGCTCTGAATGTGCCGAGTGTCAATATTCTGGCCGGCAAACAGCCACTGGATTGTGACCTGCTTCCTTGCCTGAACACCTTGGCGAGTAATCTGAAAATTGCCTGCTCCATGCTCTCTGATTATCAGATTCAGCCAGTCTTTGAAATGATCAACGGTCAGGACATGCCACGTTTCCTGATTCAGAATGTGGCTCAAGCTCAGGAGATGCTGGAAGCTGTCAATCATTCTGCCTTGAAAATGCAATATGACTGTTATCACATGGCCATGATGGGTGAAGATGTGCTTGAAGCTTTAAAAGAAAATATTGCTGAGATTGGTCATATCCAGTTTGCAGACTGCCCGGGGCGTCATCAACCCAATACCGCTTCCATTCCATATTATGAGATTTTTCAATGGTTAGAGAATAGCCAATACAATGGTTATGTCGCAGCCGAATATAAACCTCTGGGGACTTCGGAAGAATCCTTTGGCTGGAAAGAACAGTTCTTCCCGGAGTATGACTAAAGCGGCGGAAGGTGCATTTGAAATTTTGGGCTAAAACCGCTATATTAGATCATGCATAATTGTTAGGAAATTATACTCCCTATGAATTTAGAACCATCGCCCAGCGCTTCTAATTCTCACGATCACACTATGAATTCTCATGCACAAGCAGTAAACGCATGCTTGAAAGTTGTACATGCAGCCCTCGAAGATGTAAAGGCTAAAGAAGTTGTTCAGCTTGATGTTGCTAGCATCAGTAACGTGGCAGATGCCATGGTGATTGCAAGCGGTACATCAACCCGTCATATTAAATCACTTGCAGATAATGTTGCTGAAGAAGCACGTAAAGCAGGTTTCCGTCCGCTTGGTATCGAAGGCGAACGTGATGCAGAATGGATCCTGATTGATCTAGGTTTTGTTGTAGTGCACTGCATGCTGCCTACAGCGCGTAAATTCTATGACCTAGAAAGCCTATGGCGCAATCCTGCAGATTCTGTAGCATAAACATCGAATATTCAAAAAAAGCGACCTATGTAGGTCGCTTTTTTTATATCCTTTGATTTAAATCAAAAAGGAAATTCATGGATCAGCAACTTTAATGAAATTCGCTTTTCGATCAGATTTAATTAGTCAGCCTATTTTTTAAACGTTTTGTTGCAATTTTATCCAGACCAATTTTCTAAAAATAAAACACCGTAGCTAATTTTATTTTGTAATTCTTCCCGATTCATCTTTTAATCTTTTATATAGGAGGGAAAATTTCTCTCTTATTTAAATAGAAAAATCCTCCTTTTAAAAGGAGGATTTAAGATGATCCAGCGAATGGAAAGTCTTAGTGACCTGTACCATTAATCGCTTTAGTCATATCTTCCACAACTTTCTTCGCATCACCGAAAATCATCATGGTCTTGTCGTTATAGAACAAGTCATTGTCCAGACCTGCATAACCGGTCGCCATAGAACGCTTGATGACCATGATGGTGCGTGCCTTATGAGCTTCCAGAATTGGCATGCCATAGATTGGTGAGTTCGGATCGTCTTTTGCAGCCGGGTTTACGACATCGTTTGCACCAATGACCAGCACTACGTCAGTTGCCGGGAAGTCCGAGTTGATCTCGTCCATTTCCAGAATGTCTTCATAAGGAACATCAGCTTCTGCAAGCAATACGTTCATATGACCTGGCATACGACCAGCTACCGGGTGAATCGCAAAACGTACAGTCACGCCCTGCTCTTTCAGCAAGTTTGCCAGCTCTTTTACTGCGTTTTGTGCACGGCCTTGTGCCATACCATAACCCGGTACAATGACAACGCTGTCTGCATTTGACATCAGGAAGCCAGCGTCATCTGCAGAACCTGAACGGTAGTTACGTTGCACTTGTGCACCCGTAGCTGCTGTCGGTGCAGCTGCACCGCCCATCGCACCACCAAACAATACATTGATGATTGAACGGTTCATCGCTTTACACATGATGTAAGACAGAATCGCACCTGAAGAACCGACCAGCGAACCCGCAACGATCAGCATGTTGTTTTCGAGTGTGAAACCAATCCCTGCTGCTGCCCAGCCTGAGAATGAGTTCAACAGCGAAACCACAACCGGCATATCACCGCCGCCTACTGGCGCAATCCATACCCAGCCAAATGCTAGTGCAAGACCAGTCATTGCCCAGAAAGATGTCATGCTACCTGTCAGGAAGAAGTGAATCCCTGCTGCCAGCATTGCAATAAAGATCAGAGCCTGAACCGGTTTTACCCAGCCACCTGAAATGGTTTTTGCCCATTTCTTTGCAGCCAGCTTACCGTATGCAAATACAGAAGCAGTAAAGGTAATCGCACCAACAAAACAGCCCACAAACAGTTCAAACAGGTGAACCTTGCTCATTTCATGGAAAGTCACACCATTTGCAGCTAACAGGTCCGGGCCCAATTCAACCAGCTTGTTGTTATGGATAATTGCCGCAACTGCAATCAGTACCGCAGCCAGACCCACCAGTGAGTGCATGAGTGCTACTGTTTCTGGCATCTGGGTCATTGGTACAGTACGTGCACGCGCAATACCCACCACTGCACCCGCAGCCATTGCTGCAAGAATCATCCAGACTACTGGATTTTCAGCAACAAAGAATGTGGTCACTACAGCAATCGCCATGGCGATCATACC
The DNA here is from genome assembly GCF_013419915.1 of Acinetobacter sp. YH12043. Classification (NCBI taxonomy): domain Bacteria; kingdom Pseudomonadati; phylum Pseudomonadota; class Gammaproteobacteria; order Moraxellales; family Moraxellaceae; genus Acinetobacter; species Acinetobacter sp. YH12043. The sequence continues at coordinate 10,279 of NZ_VOZD01000008.1, read as the reverse complement.
GTAGCGGTTACCTGCAATTGCAGTTTTAGGACCAGATAAACCACGTAGCGTTAAGATAAAAAGAACGGCGCCAATCAGGTAGAACCAATCCGCATACTCTCGAATAAATTCCATGGTTTAACCCTCTTTTTTCTTTTGCTTAGGTTTGAACATTTCCAGCATACGTGCAGTCACGGCAAAGCCACCGAAAATATTAATGCTCGCCAGAAATACTGCGATTGCCCCCAGTACACTCACCACGTTAATGGTCTGGAAATCCACGCTGCCTTCAACGCCCACCATTGGCAGGCCAACAGTCTGAATCATTGCGCCCACGATAATGATCGAAGACAAGGCATTGGTCACCGCCATCAATGGCGTATGTAGTGCTGGTGTTACCCCCCAAACCACGTAGTAACCCACGAAGATGGCCAGGACGAAAATCGTAATTGTTTCAACCATGAGTCTGCTCCTTAACCACGTTTTAACAGCACTTGGCCGCCGTGAGTGACAAGTAGGGCTTTTTGAATTTCATCTTCCTGATTCAGGACAAAGTTCTTGTCTGCATCAAAAAGTGTTTCAACAAAGTTATAGACGTTACGTGCATATAGCGCTGAAGCTTCAGTCGACACCGTTGATGGAATATTTGGAACACCCAGAATCTTCACACCATTTTCAGTCACAACAGTTTCGCCGCACTTAGAACCTTCCACGTTACCGCCTGATTCCACTGCCATATCCAGAATCACTGAGCCTGGTTTCATCTTGGCTACAGTTTCAGCACGGATTAAGCGTGGTGCATCACGACCTGGTAACAATGCAGTGGTAATCACGATATCGGCATTCGATACCGCTTTATCGACAATCGCTGCCTGATCCTTGATGTACTGTTCACCTGGCATCCAGCCATAACCGTTTTTAGCTGCTTCATCAGCACGTGCCTGCTCTTCAGGAGACATTGGCACGTCTAGCCATTTACCACCCAAAGACTCAACCTGATCTTTGGCAGTCGGACGAAGGTCAGTTGCTTCTACGACTGCACCCAGGCGTTTCGCTGTTGCAATTGCTTGAAGGCCTGCTACCCCGACACCCATGATCACGACACGAGCCGGTTTTACCGTACCTGCCGCTGTCATCAGCATAGGGAACATGCGCTGATATTCAGCAGCAGCTAAAAGCACTGATTTATAACCTGCAAGGTTCGCTTGCGAAGACAATACGTCCATGTTTTGCGCACGTGATAGAGTACGTGGCAAAAGCTCAAGAGCAAATGCAGACACATTCTGTGCCGCGAACTGGTCAAGCTCGGTATTGCGGTATGGGTCAAACATCGCTACAACCGTGGTGTTGGCTGACAGCTTTTGAATTTCCTCACCCTTCGGTGCACGAACTTTCAAAACTATCTGGCTACCGGTGTAGGCATCATCCGTAATTTTGGCACCAACTTGCTCATAGGCACTGTCGATGTAAGCAGCTTTAACACCTGCTCCACGTTCGATCACCACACTATGACCAGCGCTGATCAATTTCTTTACTGTCTCAGGCGTCGCAGCGACGCGATTTTCACCGACGACAGTTTCGGCTGGAATTCCAATCTGCATGAGCGTCCCTCAAGCTAATTTTTTCTTAAGTAAACACCGTGATTTACGGTGCTTCCCCTCAGGATGTGTTTTTGTTGAATTTTTGGATTCTAATTAAACTTCTAGAAATTACTACCTATTATTTATTTAATAAATACCCATATTTTGAACTGACGATTCATAAAAATGATGCTGTCATATAGCATTTATTAGTTGAGCCTGATTATTTTGATTTGCTGAATTTATAAACGATATTCATTCTCTTGAACGATGACTGTTTTCTTGGTTATTTTTTATTAGATTACTTTTTGTTTTATTTTGTTACATTGATCATTCTGACAGATATTTCATTTTTTCTGCTCAGCAAATCTTTATTTCAAATGAACTGATAAAGCCTAAATTAAGGCACTTTTCTAGGGCAGTTTTCTGTTTTTGACCTTTTTGACAAATTTAATCTACTTTGGAATATTCATTTTTAAGATCAAAAAATACTGTTTTCCTATAACTTTTTCATTTTTCACTCATAAAAAATATGAATTGATGATGAAAAAATTGATTTGGGATTCTCTTACTTGACTTATTCAGCTCAAGTCTTAAGACTTGCCTGAAATAGGTGAAAAAAATATTCTGCAACATTTATTATATTAATACTCAGTCCACTGTTAGATTTACGAACTCTTCATTTTGCACCAATTTTGGGCAATCACTGATTCAGATTGATCTCTGTCACTTGGTCTTAAATGAGATGACTTAATACAAAGCGCTTCCACGTACATTTTCTTAAGTGAAAAAGTTAAATTTCTAGCGAATTTTCATCTCTTCTCCATCCAGAAAAGTACTTTTTTGTGGCATTTCTCTTGTATGAGTTTGAGTACTTTGCACTATTTTTCTACTTTTATCCTGACGGGTTTTCGCCTATAGTGCCTGCAACTTCTGCATCATCTTTGATGTTCTTTATAAAAATTCTCTCTGAGCTTAAGGTACTTGCCATGTCTCCTCCTCTCGATATCAGTCAAAATAAATCCCTGTTATGGCTGATGGCGATCGCATGTGGTTTATGTGCAGGTGCAAACTATTATTGCCAACCGCTTATCTCCTCAATTCAGCAATATTATCAGGTACCAGAATCCCAAGTGGCGCTGACCGTGACCTTTGCGCAGGTGTCTTATGCCTTGGGCCTGCTGTTTATTGTGCCTTTGGGAGACATGCTGAATAAGTCCAGACTCATTCCTTTCTTGATGTTTGGTGCCGCATTAGGCTTGCTGATCTGTGCCACAGCAGTCAACCTGCCGATGCTCTGGGTGGGGACTATTATTGCTGGGCTATTTTCTGTTGCTGCCCAGATTCTGATTCCTTTAGCTACGATGGCTGTCCGACCTGAAAAAACCGGAGAAGTGGTCGGTTTTCTCATGAGTGGCTTATTAGTCGGTATCTTATTGTCGACCAGTATTGCCGGATTGCTTTCAGATCTGTTTCACTGGAAAACGATTTATACGCTCAGTAGTATGGCACTGCTGGTTTTGGGCTTTTATTTAAAAGGACAATTACCCAGCATGCCGCGTATGCGTATCAGCTATGCAGCAATTTTTAAATCCATGGGTATGCTAATGCGTGAGGAACCGCGACTGGGCTTACGCTCCCTGATTGGTGCATGTGCCTTTGCAGCCATGAGCATGCTCTTTTCAACCATTGCCCTGCTGCTGACCCAAAAACCTTTTCATCTTTCTGATGTGATGGTGGGCCTAGTAACCCTAGTTGGTGTTTTCGGTGCGCTATCGACTCAAGTTATAGGTAAATGGGCAGATCGTGGTTATATCAAGATCCTGACCTGGATTGGCTGTTCAATTCTGGCAGGAAGCTGGCTATTCTTATATTTTGGTGGCGTGTCCCTGCTCAGTTATATTCTGGGTTATGCCCTGATTAACTTAGGTCTGGCGATTACTCATAGCTGTAATCAGAACGTGATTTTCCGCTTGCGCCCGGATGCCAAATCACGCCTGAACTCTATTTACATGACGCTGTATTTTATTGGTGGTGCCTGTGGTTCAGCTCTGGGGGTATATGCCTGGCATCATGGTGGCTGGAGCATGACCTGTCTGTTTGGACTTGGCTTGGCATTATGTGCCACCCTGTTTGCGCTGATGGATCAATGGCAACAATATCGAGCAAAAGCTTAAGCAGATTTAGCTGACTTGTACCACGGGATAGTAAGGTTTACCCGAATCCCAAGTCGCTGCATTTTCCAAAAGAATGCAGATAAAAGTGGGCAGTAACCCGGCCAGAACCCGGCAACTGTCTTGGAGCTGTTTGACGTTAAATGAGCTCTGATAAGTCGCACCGCCCTGCATAAGCTGATAATGCAAGGTGGAAAGACGGTTAAAAATCACCAATAAGATTTCACTTAAATTCCGTTCCTGTACAGCCTTTTGTATTTTCTGCTTTTGCTGATCTAATGCTTCACGACAGCTTTCCAGACTGACTTTATGATGGCGATAATCCCAGAAACCTTGATCGGTATAGGGGCTATCCAGTAGCGCAGAAATTGGCTGGCTGTATTTTTCCCAGACAATATGCTGAAGTTTTTGTTCCACATCTTTTTGACAGAGGGTTTCCAGAAATTGATGCAGGCTTTGTTGATCCTGACGAACCTCTGTTTCTTGTGCATAGATCGAATTAAAACTGATCCACAGGCTAATAAACTTAAACTCTAATTCCTCATCCAGCTCTAATGCTTTTTTAAACCAGCTAAGTCCCCGTTGAATCCGTAAATTAAAATAGTTTGAATGTTGAGGTTTTTTGCTTTTATAAATCTCCTCCAACATGAACATCGTTATTCTCCTTATTTATCTCGTTTTCTTTATCTTAATCTTAATTATCTCAAAATATAGCATTGCAGAATGACTGGGAGTTTATTTTTTCAATTCCCACAATTTCTCTTGTTAAATATCTTTATTGGAATGACAGTTATAGATCCTCATGCAGTTCAGCCTTTGGTCATGCAAATTTTATGCTAGTATTACGCCCTATTTTTGCAGTACTGCTTTTTTTTGAGCAGATTTCCAGCAACTCCTGCTTATTCTAGTACTGCTATTTCTCTTCCATTTCATTTAAGGCGTGATTTTGAATGACTGATCTCAGCACCATTGAAAACAAACTTCAACCTCGCATCAGTGTTGCGCCGATGATGGATTGGCAGTAAATATAAAATAATTTTAATTTATTCAATAATTTATAATTTTTATAAAAACCAATAGTTGCAAAATAGTTGCAAGACAAACAAAAAAGATGCCCTCAGTCCGAAGACCAAGGGCATCTATAAAATTGGACCACTTACTTATAACGCTTGCTGTTAAAGACGGACTTTGCGAAGTCAATAAACGTGATAATCACCTTCGCCCAACGTTCCCAATTTTGACCTAAATCAGCCACGAATGATTTAACGAAAGCCAATACCCATGCCTTTTTATCAGCACCTGAATCACGCTCTTTTTCCGCTGCATCCATTGCATTCACTGTTGTTTCATAGATTTCACGACCAACATCTACTGCATCAACAATATTTGAAACTGCACCAGCGATACTTAATGCTGCCATGGTTATGCCCCCTTGTCATATTCGATTAGAACCTTGGCCACTGCTTTTGCTGCAATCCAATAACGTGCCTGGAATGCTGCCAACTCAGCTTCATTTGAGATAAAACCCAATTCGACAATCAAACCGCCAGCATTGATGTATGCCAAACTGCCACGAGCCGATTTGCTCTGATCAATCCAGCCATTATCCCCACGCAAACGACTACCCAAGGCTGTAGCCACAGCTGCCGACAAGTCCTGAGCCAATTTTTTATCTTGTGGCAGTGCAATTGTTTCAATTCCGTTTGCCTGCTTTGAAGCTGCTGCATTCATGTGAAACTCAACAGCCGTGGATGATCCTTTAATCAGTTTTAACGCTGACGATAACGGATCATTTTGGGTACCAGTGCCATCCGTTCGAGTCGTAATTCCTGCTTCTCGCAAATAAAAAGCCACTGCATTGCGGAAATTTGTCATAAGCTCAGATTCTTTTATCTTGTCATTTACTGCACCAGGATCTGTATTACTATGCCCTGCCGTAATGGTGGCTAAGCCTAAAGGCTGATTGTGTAATTGTGGCTGTGCAATTTTACGACCTATCCAACTCAAAGCTGGCAACACAGTACCGATAATAAAAGGCGCATATTGCTCAGGGATAAAATTAAAGTCTAATGCCCACTGAATAACTAAAACTGCAAGCATTAAAAAAGCCCCCAGTAGTGGGAGCTTTACGGATAAGTACTGAAGTGCACTTTCTTGGATTAGTTTCATTTTAAGGTTTCCTCAAGTCGAGTGACTTTCTCTTTCATTAGTGATTGTGTTTGATTGATTTGAATGATTGATGCACCAACCCAAATACATGCGCCGAGAATCGAACCACCACAAAGGCCGAGCAAAACCCTTAAAACCCCAAGGCCTCCATCCTGAGTTGCAGACTTGTTTTCAAGACTTGATACTTTTAACTCAAGGGCATCAAGTTCTTTTTGGATTTTGGCAATTGCGTTCTCATGGTGTTCGTTAATAAAGGTTTGGCGTGCAACATGTTCCAGGATCAATCGAATGTCTTTATGAATGGAATCAATTTTTCCCTCCCATCCATTATTGTTGTACGGCCTATTTTCAGGCATACACCCCCCTATAAAATTGACATTAAAAAAGCACCCGAAGGTGCTATATAGTTGAAGATTTTAACTATCAGCAGTTGCCTGTGTGATCCGTGATGAATAATTCCACGAGGTCGGCTTCCACACGTCCCGCGCAGCAACACGCACATAATATGTGGTCGTTGATTGCAAGCCCGTAATCGTGCAAGCATTTTCAGTACCCGTCCAACGTGCTGCCGTTGCATCAGGATCAAAGTTCGCATTGGTACTGATCCACACCTGGTAATCTTTCAGATCCGGTACTTCACTTGGAATCCAAGTCACTGTGATCGAATCTGCAGTTGCCGATGTATACACGTTCAACAATTGTGGTGGCACTGGATTACTGATATTCAGCTCTGCAAAAGTGCTGACAATCGAACCGTTTTTACTTGCAACACGTACTGTATAAGCACGTTGAATACCGTCGATTTTTGCTTCATCCATGCTGTATGAATAATCGGTATTCGTTGTATCAACAGTTCTAAGCAATACACCATTCGACCAAATCTGAACAATATAACCTGTCGCCCCAGCTGCACTTTGCCATTGAACTTTAAAGCTTGTGCCTTCAAATGCAGACTGCAGAGATAAACCTTTGACACCTGCAGGACGACCACCATTGATTGTGTAACTGTATGCCGTCACCTCATCCAAAGTTTCTTCTTTTTGCTCAAGACCATTGAAGCTTGTGAACTTCAAACAAATCTGTTTTCCCACCATATTTGAGTTGAAGTCATATTCAAAAATGGCTCGGTCAATACGAACAAATGATTCACCTGCATTATGTGTACTTGCATCATCAAAACGGCCACGAAGCATGCCACTTAATGTATAACGCCCTGATCCATCCAAGGTTGCATCGATGTAGTTGATATATTCATCACCGACTTTACACAAGGTTGCATCAACTTCAGCATCCTGCAAAGTCCCGCCAAAGATCTGGCTAGAAGTATTCAATTGGACTTGCATCGATGTGTCATCCGCATCAATGGCTGAAACTAATGTACCGTAACGCGCTGAACCATAAATGGTCCCGATCATTTCATAAGTCGTGTTATCTATACTCGCCCAGACGTTACAGCCACCCCAATTGATCCCACCTGACGCAGCTACCCAGATCTGATTTTTGCCACCGGTTAATTCTAAAGGAGGCTCAAAAATTGCCGGTGCATTCACGTTTCCTGGTTCTTCATTGCCACCTTGATACCCATTCGATGATTGCAGGTCATATTCAACTGCTGAACGAGATCCGACTGCTAACTCTTCAGCGGTAATCGAAAGTACACCCTCTTCATCTTCTTCAACTCGTGTGATTCGTACTGCAAACTGATTTAAACCTAAGGATTCATCTGTAATGGTCACAATATCCATCGGCTCAAGTCGGCAGTACTTCCAACCTAGTTCAAACTCATACTCATTTCGAACATAAAGTTTTCGCTGTAATAGCAATTGCACCGCATGACGTGCAATTTTTGGTTCACAGAAAAAGTCGAACTTAACGGGATCTTGTGTACGCAGCCCAAACATTTCAATATTTGCTTGGTCCTTGGCTTCAACCGTTTCAGTGTTGTACTGGTTGAAGCGATTCACGTACTCAATCTGGCAATGATTGTATGCATCGGTATCACGGCTTCGACGCACACGTACTGGCTGATCTTCACCCAAGAAATCATCATCAGTGAGGTGATATACAGGTTCAAGATTTGGCGTAAATGTCACGCCATTTCCTGTCACTGCACTGTCACCGTAAGAACGGATTTTTAAACCATCTGGACTTGGTACCACTGCACAATTCACAGCTTCCACAATTTCACTGATGATTTCAAATGCTTCACGTTGTTCTGTCAAAGCGGGACTGATCAACAAATTAGTGGCTGCACAATAGGTTCGAAATTCAGATAAATCTGCCATATTCAGACTTGGTGCTGCACCATAACGTGGATTAGTGATGAAGTCTTCAATCACGTCAGCTGGATTGGCATCATGAATTGTTTCTGAAAATGTAGTATTGCTGATCACTTCAAAATTATGATTCGATAATGCTGCACTACCACCCAAATCATAATTGGCACATGCCACATATCCAAGGAACGGATAATGCACCGCCTCATCTGGATGTTTTGATGCTAAATATCCCCAAACAGGATTGTGATCACCATCGAACAATTCAAAGCCGATCTGATCAATTGGCTTGAGTTGCACACCGCCTTCAGTTTTGGTGACGATCTGTTCTTTATCACGCCATACAATCCCAATATCTTTGATTTTGTTTTCACATAGACCCAACATCAAAGATGCTGAATACGTATATGTCGTGTTCTTGGTCTTGGTTTTACCCCCTTTACCACCAGATTTAGTCGTCGTAGTATGAGCAGTGGATTTAAAATCCCCGTACCAAAACATATTGGCTGCGACACGGTTTTTGCCATAGACCAATGGCTGTGTCAGACCATAAGCAGATTGCTGAATGCGCATCGAATTGATGCGCTTATCAGATGTACTGACTGTCGTAGTCCCAAATATTCCGCCCATTATTCTTTTAGCCTCTTCATACGAAAAAAGCCCGCAATTCTGCGAGCTAGACTTCCTTTTGTGCCATCTTGGAGTATTACTCCTTGATGAATATAGGAGTGAATAATCGTTGGCCATTCGACGACAATTGCACCATGACTGATGCATTTGCCAAAGTGGTATAAAACAATGTCTCCAGGCTGTGGTTCATCGACTTCATAGCACACGGATAAAACGTGCTCTAAATATCGTTGACCAAGCTGATGCATGTGCCAATCTGGTGGATATGGCCGTGGATCTAAGTGATCCATCAAGCCCACTTTTTCATAGACTTCACAGATCAGCGTTCCACAATCGACACCCACGCCTTTGACACGTCCTTGATGATGGTATGGTGTGCCGAGCCAAGTTTTAGCCTCTTCAACGGCTTTTTGGTTTTTCATAAGCAAAACTCTTTTATTATTTTGAAGCTTGCAAAATTGAATTTTCTAGCCTGTTCGCGTACCAGATCTGACCTGCATCATTCGGATGTAGGCCATCTGGCATGTATTTGTTTTTGAACTCAGTATTATCATCAGGATGAAATCCAAAGTTTCTGTGACCAACAAAAATGGGTACAGAATAATAATCACAAACTTCTGAAATTGCTTTGAATTTAATATCTAAAGCACTCGTTTTGTCATGCAGTGAACGTAAATTTACTCGCGGAATTTGACTAATAAAAAGCATCCGAGCATTCGGGAATTTTGATTTTAGTTGAATCATCATATAGTGAAGAGAGCCGTAAAATGTATCCCTCGTTCTATCTTCAAAAACTCCAAACGCTCTGTCAAACGGATCATTTGTACCTGCCGCAATTGTGATTAAATCAAAGTTTTGATCAGACGTTAAACTATCTATGAGCTTAGATAAAGTCTGATTATCTGGCATATTAATTCCGCCGTTAATAGTCGAACCACTGCTTGCAAGTTTTGTCAAAATTGCATTATGTTTCGTAGCAAGAATATCAGCATAACTTTTATTATTTGAACCGTAGCCGACTGTTATCGAGTCACCAATTGCAAGCCATTTTTTGTTTTTTAATGGTGAAATAGGATTTTCAATCTTAATCCACTCGCTAAAAACATTATTAGAGTTTAAAGCTCGGAAGTACATATTATTGCTGAAATCAATGAATCGCTGATTGACTAGATAAGCCCCTGCGCCCTCAACAGTCAATACCCCACCAACAGCACCTATAGGTTTGTTTGTAGAAGTTGCTATTAAATCATGAGCAATTGCATAAGAGCCTTCAGTTTTGTAAGTATCGAAGTCAATAGCATTAGTGATTGATTTAGTTTTGATTTTTGGATTTGATTCACTTGCAATCTTAATCCACTCGCTAAAAACATTATTAGAGTTTAAAGCTCGGAAGTACATATTATTGCTGAAATCAATGAATCGCTGATTGACTAGATAAGCCCCTGCGCCCTCAACAGTCAATACCCCACCA
>NZ_VOZD01000031.1:0-38047 GCF_013419915.1 Acinetobacter sp. YH12043 | reverse complement strand
AGTGATGGGAGAGAATGTTCAAGAGTGGATTCTAAATGTTCAGATAAAGACATAAAAAAATGAGCGTATTTACATACACTCATTTTTACTACATTTTACTAAAATTTGCTTAACTGACTGGCATTACACTTTAGTGGGCTTTTTTATTTGCTGGAATTAACATCAATCCACCAGTAAACATCGCCCCAACTGTCGCTAATAATATATCTTTATGGGCATCCCACATATCACCTTGCTGGCCGTTATAACTTTCCGCCTGTTCAGGTGATAAGCCAATGGCGATCAGCCATTCAATCCATTCATAAATCAGACTGGTTGCCATCACAAATTGAATGACTAAAAGAAAAATGGTGAATGGTTTTTGCTGGGGTAACCAGACCTGAAATAGTCGATAAAAAACAGGATAGAGCAACAGGCCAAAAACCAGATGCACAAAACGGTCAAACATGTTGCGAGACCAGCCTATGAGAGCATTTAGGTCAAAGCCAAACAGTGTCTGAATCCAGTCATTATAAGGCACATAAGAATATAGATAATGTGCTGCAACGATATGGATGAATAAAAACAGAATATACAGATTAAAACTAAGAAAACTGAGTCCGATTTTATACAGGCAGAAAATCAGCATACCGATCATAAATAGGGTACCGGTCTGATGCAGTAAATAGGATTGCATTTCCAGAGGCTGAATGCTGGCAACAATGATCGCAGCCACCAAAACCCCCAGGCTGATCAAATGTTTGCCGCTCAATCGATGATCTATCATCTTGTTATCTGTCGTTTTGTTTTAAAGTTGAAAATAATTATAAATAAAAAAAGCGAAGCCGGAGCCTCGCTTTTGGTCTTAATTATCTAAATTAGATTTTAGAAATTAAGTCTTTAATTTGTTTTGCCTGGTCAGCAGCATTACCTGTATAAGTTGCAGGGGTCATTTCAGCCAGACGTGCACGGTCTGCAGCAGGAACTGCTTCAAGCTCATTACCATTCACGAAGCTCACCATCATGTCACGAGTCATCGCTTGACCACGAGTCAGTGCTTTCAGTTTTTCGTATGGTTTTTCAACGTTATAACGACGCATTACTGTTTGGATTGGTTCAGCCAGAACTTCTTGTGCGTGGTCAAGATCTTCAAGAATACGAGCAGCATTCAGTTCAAGTTTACCGATACCTTTTAAGCATGCCTCAAACGCGATCAAGCTTTGTGCAAAACCAACACCCATGTTACGAAGCACAGTAGAGTCAGTCAGGTCACGCTGCCAGCGAGATACAGGCAGTTTTTCGCCCAAGTGAGCCAATACAGCATTGGCAATACCCAGGTTACCTTCAGAGTTTTCAAAGTCGATTGGGTTCACTTTATGCGGCATGGTTGAAGAACCCACTTCGCCTTCTTTCAGTTTTTGTTTGAAGAAGCCAAGAGAGATATAGCCCCAAACGTCACGGTTAAAGTCAATCAGAATCGTGTTGAAACGACGCAGTGCATCGAACAGTTCCGCCATGTAGTCGTGCGGTTCGATCTGAGTGGTGTACGGGTTGAAAGTTAGACCTAAAGATTCCACGAAAGCTTGTGAGTGAGCAGGCCAGTTGATTTCTGGGTAAGCAGAGTAGTGTGCATTGTAGTTACCTACAGCACCGTTGATTTTGCCCAGCAATTCAACATTTTTGAACTGTTTGATTTGACGAGCCAGACGGTAAGCCACGTTCGCCATTTCTTTACCCAAAGTGGTTGGGCTGGCAGTTTGACCGTGAGTACGAGACAGCATTGGCTGTTCAGCGTGAGTCTCAGCCAAAGCCACGATTGAATCGATAATTTGTTGCATAGACGCGATTAAAACATCACGGCCATTTTTCAGCATTAAAGCATGAGACAGGTTATTGATGTCTTCAGAGGTACATGCAAAGTGAATGAATTCACCTGCATTTTTCAGCTCTTCAATCCCTGCAATTTTTTCTTTCAGGAAATACTCAACCGCTTTCACGTCATGGTTTGTAGTACGTTCGATCTCTTTAATGCGGTTGGCATCTTCTTCAGAGAAGTTTGCAACAATCGCATCAAGTGCAGCATTGGTTTCAGATGAGAAAGCTGGCACTTCAGTGATTTCAGGACGGTTGGCAAGCGCTTGTAACCAACGCACTTCAACAGTCACACGAGCATGGATCAGACCAAACTCAGAAAGAAAAGGGCGCAGCGCATCACATTTGCTAGCGTAGCGTCCATCTAATGGAGAAAGTGCAGTTAAAGCGTTCATATCGATTCCCTAAATTTTGGAATTAAACGAAAAACGGTGCGCGTACAACAACATGGTTTAGATCACCTGAAACTGTAAGCGCGCGAGATTTTGGATATCCTGTAGCAGCTTGCGCTTGCCAAAAATCATGCCCCATGAACTGCCACCAAGCTGACGCCATAAGTGCGCCATCTGCAGTCCAGTAAATAGTGAAGCACGGATGCGGTTGGTATGACCGGAATCTTTAAAGGCTTCAGCATTGCCACGCACCATGATCCGCGGATTGATCTGTCCGGCGGTATCGACATAGGTTTGAGCGAGATTGGCAATGATGCTGGGGTGCATGTAATTGTTATCGAAGAAGGAGAGCTGTCTGAGGATTTTTTGCTGGGATTGTTCGATGATTTCAACAAACTTGGGATTACTATAGACCTTCTTTTCTAATTGAAGAAGTGCCATGGCATAGGACATTGGAAGCTTGGTCGATGAAAGTTTTGGAAGTCGGGATTTTGGGGAAGTATTAAAAGGTTGGGTAATGCTGCTTTCCAGGGTTTTTAAACCGAGGGAAATATCGGCCAGCTGATTAAAGAAGTCTAAGGTCTGGGCATTTAACTTGCCGCTTGGACGGATATTTAAACTGGCTTTAATCAACTGCTCAAAATAGAAATTACCGCTTTCACCAATGCTTTGCTGTCCCGTCAATGCAGTCATATGCGTCAGCTGAGTGGCCTGAAAAACCCCCGCCAGCGCCAACGCACGATTTTGACGAACATTCAACGTTGTGGCTTGTTGAAACGGTAACTCCGTCATGCCGAAATCATCCTTTAATAAAATCAGGTTTAGGCGCATTGGTATGATGAATCACGCCACCACCTAAACAAACTTCACCTGAGTAGAATACAACGCTTTGACCCGGGGTCACAGCACGTTGCGACTCATCAAATTCAACACGAACACCATTTGGTGTTTCTGGATCCTTGAAAATAGTACACGCTTGGTCAGGCTGACGGTAGCGGGTTTTTGCCGTACAGCGGAAACCTGATTCAGGAATATCCTGTTCACCGGCTACCCAGTCAATCGCTTCAGACCACAATATGGTACTTTGCATCAGTGGATGTTCATGACCTTGACCGACCACCAGACGGTTACCTTCGATATCTTTATGCAGCACAAACCAGGCACCTTCTTCCGCGCCTTTCATACCGCCAATACCGATCCCGCCGCGTTGACCGAGCGTATAGTACATTAAGCCGTGATGATCACCAACCTCTTTGCCATCTTCCAGCACGATTTTTCCAGGTTGAGCCGGTAAATATTGCTTTAAGAAGTCATTGAAGCGACGTTCCCCAATAAAACAGATACCCGTAGAATCTTTTTTCTTGGCTGTTGCCAGACCTAATTCTTCTGCAATTTTACGTACTTGTGGTTTTTCAATTTCACCGACAGGGAACAGGGTCTTATTAATTTCACGACCATGAACCGCATGCAGGAAGTAAGTCTGGTCTTTATTATTGTCATAACCACGCAGTAATTGAGCATATTGCTCACCACGTGAATTGGTCATGGTCTCGCCGCGACGACAGTAGTGACCGGTGGCAATAAAGTCGGCGCCGAGATTGATCGCATGATCCAGGAAGGCACGGAATTTAATTTCTTTATTACACAAAATATCCGGGTTTGGCGTACGGCCAGCAGCATATTCAGCCAGGAAATGCTCGAACACGCGATCCCAGTATTCCATCGCGAAGTTGGCAGTATGCAGTTTAATCCCGATCTTGTCGCAAACGGCTTGTGCATCGGCAAGATCTTCCATTGCCGTACAGTATTCTGTGCCGTCATCTTCTTCCCAGTTTTTCATGAAAAGACCTTCAACCTGATAACCCTGTTGAAGGAGGAGAGCTGCAGACACAGATGAATCTACACCACCAGACATACCGACGATGACACGTTGTTGCATAGGATTAGGCATCCAAATTTGAAATTAAGGGAGAATTTTGGTGCTCGTAAATGAGCGATAAAGGATAGCGTTTGCCAGCTTGGGCATCCTGCACGGCTTTAATCACCAATGGGCTGCGAGCACGTGCGGTTTCAACCAGTTCATCCAGCGTCATCCAGACTGCACCGACAATACCGGTATCCAGTTCAGCATTTTCATCATGGCTGATGGCTTCTGCTCTCAAACAGAAACGGAAATAGGTACGATCCGGGAACATCGGTGGGGTATAGGTATAGATGCCGATCAGATCAGTGACATTAACCTGATAGCCGGTTTCTTCCATGGTTTCACGAATAGCTGCTTCGACAATGGTTTCACCTGCCTCCACATGGCCTGCTGGCTGATTGAATACGGTATGGGTGACACCTTCAGTATGTTCTTCAACGAACAGGAATTTTCCATTTTTTTCGACGACAGTTGCAACAGTGACGTGAGCAGTCCAAGCGGTCATAAAGGAGCACCATGGAATAAAAACTGTATTCTACAAAATTTAGGCGGCGGTGGCTATGTCGATACTCGGGATTTTAATTTAGATGATTAACAATAAAGGTATTTGGCGAAAAAGAAAACGTAGAATATAATGAGTACATAAAATACTAAAACAGTAATATTTGCATTCTACGCTTTAATATAAGAATTTGATTTAAAATAAAATTTAATAAAAATTAGCAGTATTTCATAACAATTAAAATAAATAACAGGCTTTATAGGACAGGATTCCAATGAAATTCAGAACAGACATCAATGGCCTCAGAGCAATTGCCGTGATTGCAGTCATGCTATTTCATTTTAATGCGGCCTGGATGCCTGGCGGTTTTGTTGGAGTAGATGTCTTCTTTGTGATTTCAGGCTTTTTAATGACTGGAATCATATTTAAAGATTTAGAACATGAAAAATTTTCTATTCTGAAATTTTATGTGGCTCGTGCGAATCGGATTATTCCGGCTTTGGCCGCGCTGTGTCTGGTATTAATGATTTTTGGCTGGTTTTATCTGACACCTTTTGATTACAAGTTATTGGGTAAGCATGCAGCGAGTAGCATGACTTTTTTATCCAATATCAGTTACTGGAAGGAATCCGGTTATTTTGAGGCAGGCACTCACGAAAAGTGGTTATTACATACCTGGTCACTTTCCGTCGAATGGCAATTCTATATGATTTATCCGCTCGTTCTCATTGCCATGCGCAAGTTCATGTCCATCCAGACCATGAAATTTGTGCTGCTGGCAGGAACAATTTTAGGATTCATTCTATCTGTGATCGCTACCTACAAATGGCCAAATCCGGCTTATTTCCTGTTACCTACCAGAGCCTGGGAAATGATGATCGGGGGAATTGCTTATCTTTACCCTTTGAACTTGCAGGAAAATAAGAAAAGGTTGCTGGAAAGAACGGGATTGGCACTTATACTGGGGTCTTACTTCTTCATTTCAGCAGAAGATTTGTGGCCTGGCTATCTGGCAGTTTTTCCTGTTATCGGTACCTTCCTGATGATTCAGGCACATCAAAATGACAGTGTTATTACCAATAATATTGTGTTTCAAAAACTAGGAGCCTGGTCTTATTCTATTTACCTCTGGCACTGGCCTTTGGTGGTGCTGATCTATATCTACTCCTTGCCTGAATATTATGTGTATGCAGGAATAGTACTTTCTATAGGGTTAGGTTTTCTGAGCTACAAGTATATTGAGCAGATTAAATTACCTTCATACCATCAGTGGAAAGATGTTTATCGTATAAAACCGCTTTATTTTTCTCTAGTGCTCATGAGCTTAGGAATTACTTTAAATATATTTAATGGTTTTAATACAGATCTGCGCCAAGGCGCAGCCTCAGAACAGGCAAAATTTTTAGATTATTATAATGAGAAATTCAAAAATTTAAGGGATGCGTACTGGCTGAAATGTGATACTTACGTGAGCTTGACTGAGCATAATAGTTATGATCCTGATCCGGTCTGTATCACGAAACAAAAGGAAGGCGGGGTGTTTTTATGGGGAGATTCTCATGCTGAGGCACTTTCTTTAGGGCTGAGGACATTACTGAAATCCAATGATATCCCTTTTTATCAGAAAACCTCTTCCATTTGCAGGGCATCGCTGACCGAGATTAACTATCATAAAGGGGTTTATAAAGAAGCCTGTGATTATTCCAATAAACTGGCACTAAAGAGCATCGCAGAACTGAAGCCCAAAATTGTGGTGATCACCCAAGCCCTGAAACACGACGAAACCAATTGGGAAAATATCGGGACAAGTTTACTTCAGCTTGGCGTATCCAATATCGTCATTGTGGGGCCAATTTCGCAATGGAAACCTTCACTTCCTAAAGTGATGGTGAAACCGAAAAACTGGAATAGTGCTGAAGATTTTATATTTGATGCCGGGCTGGATCTAAGAGCAGTTCAGGTAGACGAGAAAATGAAAAAATTACAATATCCTCAGGGAATTACCTATATATCCCTCATTGATCATCTATGTAAAAAAGATGATCTTCAGCAGCAATACAAATGTCGGATTCGTGCAGCTCAAGGAGAAGACCTGCTTCAGGTAGATTATGGTCACTTAAGTGAATCAGGCTCTCTATTTGTAGGGAATACCATACTGTCAAAATACTTATTAAATTTATATTCTCAGGGTGTGACTACAAAACAATAAGCTTATTTCCCGTGATTGATCAGCCACCCATTGAGGTGGCTTTTACATATATAAGTTTAATGAAAATTATTCATTCATATTGAATACTTCAGTGATCCCGCAATCACGCACAAACTGTTCATCGTGTGAAACTAAAATCACAGCGCCGGCATAAGACCGAATTGCACTTGCCAACAAAGCTTTAGACTCAATATCCAGATGATTTTCTGGCTCATCCAATAATAAAAGTTCGGGTTGAGGAGAGACCTGGCTAAGACCTAATAACGCCACTTTCAGCTTTTCACCACCACTTAGCTGAGACAAAGGATAAGTACCTTTATCACCACGAATTCTGAGTTGGCCCAACAGATTACGCCATCCCACTTCCGGAATATCAGGATTCATCTGCCTTAAATTTTCAATCGCACTTAGTGCCTCATTGAGAAAACTAAAATTTTGATCCAGATAAAAACAGCTTCGTGCCAGAAAGATTTGATCTAGAGGTTGCTGCTTTTGTTGGGCGACCAGTTTCAGCAAAGTGGATTTACCAATTCCGTTTCGGCCTATAATATGGATCTTTTCAGCTGCACTTAAAGCAAGATTCACAGGCTGTGGAGTACCAAAAGGAAGCTTTAACTCTTTAACCCGCAGAATTTCACCAGACTGTGGTTTAAAATCTGGAAATTGAAATAACTGAGGTTTTATCTTTTCAAGTTGCTGCTTTTGAACTTTTAACTCAGAGTGTTCATTCAAAATTTGCCGTTGGTGCTGTGCCTGAACTTTACCTATACTTTGACCAGCCTGTTCTTTTTTAAAGTCTAAAAGCACTTTGGCTTGGGAATTCGAATCACGTAATTTGTTTCCGGCACGTTCCCGCTTTTGTGCTTTCATTAAAACGTCATGCTGCTTGTGCTTCATCTGTTTAATATCACGCTGACTCTGCTGAATTGACTGTTCGAGTGAAGTGACATTTTTCTGATACTGTTCAAAAAACTCCGCATAGTTTCCAGTAAAGTGCTGTAATCCATGCTCATTTAAATAATAAATATGATCAACCTGATCTAGCAAAGTCCGGTCATGACTAATGATCAACGCACCAGCAGGATGTAACTTTAAATGCTCTATTAACCATGTTCGTGCTTCACGATCCAGATGGTTGCTCGGCTCATCCAGCAATAAATAATATTCAGGCTTTAAGAACAAGCTACATAAAGCAAGTTTGGTCTTTTGGCCCTCACTCAAATATTGTACGGGAAAGTCCAGATCGGTGGGTAATTGTGCTGAACTCAACAGTTGCTGCCATTGATGCGGCAAATGCCAACTATCCTCAAGTAGCTCATAATCCTCGAAACTGGCTGTACCATGTTCAACATTTTTAAAAGCACGATGTAATTGACTTACTTCGAGTGCTTCAGCAATTGTGGCTGCCTTTAACCGATGCAATTGTGGTAGATAGGCATGATGCATTTGCCAGGAAACTTGACCTGAGCAATGTGAAGAAGAATGCTGATCCTGATGCAAAAGCTGCATGAGCAAAGATTTACCTTGTCCATTACGGCTAATTAAAGCACTAACCTCGGCTTTGAGAAGAGTGAAATTTAAATTCTGAAACATGACTTTGGACGGGAATTCTAAAGTCAGACTGGATATTACACATGCCTGCTGAGTCATAAATAACCTCATAAATACAGGATGCACAAAATAAACAAGGAATTTTTTTCTAGAAGAAAGATCAAGCCAGACGATCTATTTTGCACATCAATCTAAAAATAATCGTTGATGAGAAAAATAGACTTACTTCATTGGCGTGACTCACTTATAAGAGAAGGGGAATTCGGACCTTATTTTAATACAAATAATCTTGCTTAAAAATAGATCAAATTAGGATTTTTTTATCCAATATATTGATGCTGATTTAAGTAAATTTCAGGTTTTTAAAAATATGAGATGATTGACTTGAAGTGGAACGAGTAAGTTTCATTTACACTATGCGGCTAAAGTCTTCTCTATTTTGCTTTTAAAGGATTTTTTTATGTCTGAACTCAAGCTCTACATTGCTTTATTGGGCGGAAAGCATGAAAAAGCTAATGTAGAAGTACATGACGTAATTCCGGTCATTAGTTCAGATATTAAGACAGCTTTCCCATATTTGAAGCAGCAATGGTTTGGTTTGCAAAAAGGCCTGCATGTCGATGGCTGGATGACGATCAATGGTGTTAGCTATCAGGATCTGAATTATCAGGTTCAGGTGACGGACACACCTGTAAAACAGGATTTAAAATTATTCCTGATCAATCTAGGTGCTTATGTGCCAGATCAGTTTGGTGAAATCCATAAATATATGGTAGTTGCTGCAAAAAATAAGACTGAAGCTAAAGCACAAGGCAAGCTGGCCATTGAAAAGACCTGGTTTAAACCTCATACCGATGCCGTGATTGATGTGGATGATTGTTTAGAACTGAACAGGATTGACCAGAAATTTGTGCATCTGGTAGAGGGAGACTTTGAAGCCAATAGTTTTAAGAATGATTATGTGGTTATTCCTTGATTTAAATAAGGCTACATAAAGTAGTCTTAGTTTGTCGATTTATTTGTAATGGCCTGAGACTTTCACATAGTTTTGTGCTGAATAAGGCAAGAAAGCTATTTCCTTTTCAGTCAGTGGACGCACTTTTTTGACTGGACTGCCTACATACAAGTATCCACTTTCTAATACCTTATTCGGTGGTACCAGTGAACCTGCTCCAATCATCACATCATCTTCAATAATCACGTCATCGAGAATAATTGTACCGATACCCACTAAAACACGATTACCAATGGTACAGCCATGTAATTTTACATGATGACCAATCGTCACATCTTCACCAATAATCAGTGGTGAACCTTCAGGTTTATCCGCCTTTTTATGACTCACATGCAACATAGAATGATCCTGTACATTCGAGTTCTTGCCAATACGAATATGATTCACATCACCACGAATTACGGCAAAAGGCCACACAGATACATTTTCGCCTAAAACGACATCACCTACGACCACCGCCATCGGATCGATATAACAAGAGTCAGCGACTTGCGGGCGAGTATCCAGATAAGGGCGAATGTTTTGGCTCATGTCAGTATCATCCTGAAAGTTTATAAGCATTATAAAATAAAAAAGCACACATTCGATGAATGTGTGCTTTGGCTTTAGTAAGATCTAATATTGATAATAAATATTAGAACAGGTTACTAAAGAATTGTTTGATATGATCCAGCATGCGGGCAAAGAAACCAGCTTCTTCAACTGCTTTCAGTGCAACAAGTGGTTTCTCAGCAATCACTTTGCCGTTTAAAGTCGCCACATATTTACCTACGACTTGACCTGGTTGTAAAGGCGCAGTCAGTTTAGGCTGAACGACTAATTGAGTCTTGATGGCATTGGCCTGACCTTTAGGCATAGTCACATTAAAGTTTTCTGCAAGACCGATCTGCACTTCATTTTCCTTACCAAACCAGACTTTAGACTTGGCTAGAACCTGTTTAGCGGGTTGAACATTTTTGGTTTCAAAGTTTGCATAACCCCAAGCCAGAAGTTCACGTGTTTGCGATGCACGTTCATTCATGGTTGGTGCACCGAAAATCACTGAAATCAGACGAGTCGGGCCACGTTTTGAAGAGGTCGTTAAACAGTAACCGGCTTCATCAGTATGACCAGTTTTCAAACCATCTACACTTGGATCAGTATAGAGCAGGGCATTACGGTTGCCTTGCTTAATCCCGTTAAAAGTAAACTCTTTTTCAGAGTAGATTGGATAGTATTTTGAACTGTCTTTGATGATGTGCTGAGCCAAAGTTGCCATATCTTTCGCAGTCGAATAATGGCCTTCAGCTGGCATACCAGTCGAGTTGATGAAGCTGGTATTGGTCATGCCAATCCGTTTCGCTTCCTGGTTCATCATATGTGCAAAGGTACCCTCGTTCCCTGCAATATGTTCAGCCATCGCCTTAGATGCATCGTTACCAGACTGGATAATAATCCCGCGCAACATTTCTAGTGCAGTCGCCGTACCATTTAAAGGCACATACATACATGATTCTGCACTGCTACCACGGCACCATGCAGATTCATTCATGCGAACCTGTTCATCTTCAGTCAGCTCACCACTTAATAACTTCTGCTCGATGATGTAACTGGTCATCATCTTGGTCATTGAAGCAGGGGCTAATTTTTCATTTTCATTTTTTGATGCGAGAATTTGCCCTGTCTCGTAGTCCATTAGCACATAAGATTTATTATTCAATTCTGGTGGTGCAGATAAGACAGTTGCTGCAAAGCTAAAACTAGGAATTAATAATAATGCAGCAAGGGCAGTTTTTTGGGTCATTTCTAGTGGGTTCCAATATCTTGATGTAAGCACGAAGAGCCTAGCATTTTAGGACAAAGCTAGGCTGACTTCTATGGGAAACCCGGGGTTATTTCAAAAGTATTGTAAGCAATCACACAAAAAGTGGATTATTTACTGTAGCTCACCAACTCATTGCAAATGGCCTGATTCTTTTTCTTGCCAGCCTTTTTGGCATCACTCTGTGCTTCGGCCAGAATGTTACGGAAATCTGACTGTTTTACCATCTGGTTCAGGCGCTCAACCGGATTTTTTTGGCCGGGCAAATATTCAGTCACCAGCTGGTTATACCCCTGATTGAATTTTGCTTTGTCTTTGACCATGCTTGGGCAAATTTCAGAAAGGACATAAATTGCAGCTAATTCTTGCTTGGTGATTTCTTGGCTCGGGGTGACTTCAATATTTTCATTTGCTGCATAAACCGAGCTGCCCCAAAGTGTCATACCAGCAACAACAGATAAACTTAAACTTTTAATTAATGTATGTTTCATCAAAAAACTCAAAAATTACATGTAGAACAATAATTTGTTAGCTTAAAGATATTTTCAAAATTGAAAAGAGGGGAAATGTAGTGAAGCTGTAGAATTATGAAGAAATGTGTAAGAGAAAAAAGACGATGCTGGCATCGTCTCATTTCAGTGAGAAAGACCTTATTCCTGATAAGCTAAAACGTCTTCACACGCTGTTTTTTGTTCGTCTTTTGCAGTCTGTTTTGCACCTTGACGTGCTTCTTCAAGCACAGTCTTGTATTCACTGTCTGCCTGAAGTTTTTGATAGGTCATCGATTTGTCTGAGTATTCTTTTAGATAAGATTGAATCAGCTGCTGAATCGTTGTATCGAATTTTGCATTCTGACCAATAATGCCCGGGCATACTTCAATCATTACCTGTGCAGATGCGACATCTTCTTTCACGATCATGTCATTTTCTTCAGCTGTCAAATCATTGGCAATAACTGCAGGAGAAACAAAAGTTGCCAAACTTAAAGCCAAAGTACCCCAAAGAGAGAATTTTTTCATCATCTTAAGCCATATGTATTAATGGATATCGTGCTACAAATATATATAATTCCTGAACTAATACAATGAAATGTCCTAGCGAGTCATTTTTTAGCTCAACGAGATTTTGCAGTGAATATATTAATTTCCAATGATGATGGCGTTTTTGCACCAGGTATACAGGCACTGGCGCAGGCCTTGAGGCCTTTAGGACGTGTTGTGGTGGTAGCTCCAGAAAGTGAACGTAGCGGATTTTCCAGTGCACTGACTTTAGACCGACCATTAAGACCGATCCAGATTTCTCCCGATGTATGGGCGGTTAATGGCACGCCGGCTGACTGTGTCTATCTGGCCATGAACGGCTTATTTGATGTTGAATTCGATCTGGTGGTCAGCGGCATTAACAGTGGTGCCAATCTGGGAGATGATGTGCTGTACTCGGGTACGGTGGGGGCTGCATTTGAAGGCCGTCTGGCCAAACAACCTGCATTAGCAGTTTCTCTATGTGGGCAAAACGTTCGATCTTATACCTTACCAGAAGATTATCGCATTGCAGCGCAATGGGTACATGATTTTATTGCGGCAGGTTTGCCGACTTTGCCTGAGCGTCATATTTTTAATGTGAATATTCCTGATGTGGCTGAGCTGAAAGGAACTAAAGTGACCTTTCAGGGACGCCGTAGCCAGTCCAAGCCGATTACCAGTCATGTAGATCCACGTGGTCGTCAGGTTTACTGGATTGGGCTATCGGGTGAAGCAGTCGCAATGCCAAAACATAAAGGAACTGAAATCGAGTCAGACTTTTTTGCAATTGCCAATGGCTATGTAAGCGTGACGCCAATTCAGATGGATGCCACAAACTATGACACACTTCACACTTTGCAAGCCCAGATTCTAAATAAAATCTAATGAATGTTATAAGTTTGTGAAAAATGAAAGCTTACAAGTATATTGTAGTAAAACTTTGCTAATCTTACTGGGTTTTTGCAACCGTATAGATGTTAGAGAGGAAGATAATGTCCTTGGTGTCACCGAAATACTTCATTCATGCTTCACCATCCAGCTTCATCAAAACTCTGGTTTTGTCCACTGTGGTTGTTTCCACAATGATTATTACTGGTTGTGCCACTAAACCTCAGGTCAATAATATGACGCGCTATGCCGCAGCGCCTGACTTCTATACGGTACGCTCTGGGGATACTTTGAGTGGCATTGCAGCACGTTATGGTCTGAGCTATATCAGTGTGGCAGAGATGAATGATATTGCTCCACCGTATCGTATTTATGTGGGTCAGTCGATTCGCCTGAAAAATAACACTACTGCGCGCCGTACTACAGCGACTCAACCTGTTACCCAAGCTGCCCCGATTCAGCGTCAAACGATTGCGATTTCAGCGCCAACCACTCCAGCTCCAACGACTGTTAAGACTACGCCAAAACCTGCCACCACTACTTCTGCACCGATTACCCCAGTATCGACAGCAGCGGGATTACGTTGGGTCAAGCCATCAAATGGTCCGGTATTACAAAACTATGATCTGGCTGCAAATATCAAAGGTACCCGTTATGGCGGTAATGTCGGAGATCCGGTCTTTGCTGCAGCAGATGGGCAGGTGGTATATGCAGCAGATGGCCTGAAGGAATATGGTAATCTGGTATTAGTTAAACATATTAATGGCTATATCACCGCTTACGCGCATAACAGTAAATTAAGCGTGAAAAGTGGCCAAAATGTAACGGCTGGTCAAAAAATTGCCGAGATGGGGGCGACTGGTACAACCCGTACTATGCTTGAGTTTCAGGTTCGCTTAGACGGAAAACCGATTAATCCAACAGCAGTTTTACCAAATAATTAAATAAATAATGCAAAACGTAAATTTCACCGTATAATACAATGAGTTGCTTTTATCAAAAGATGAAGCATCTCATAAGTTTAGAGGGGAATTTATGTTAGATCAACTTCGAGCAATGGGTGTCTTTGCTTGTGTTGTGGAAAAGAACTCGTTTAGCGGTGCTGCACGTGAGCTAGGGATTACAACCAGCGCCGTGAGTCAACAAATTCGCTCTTTAGAACAGGATATGGAAGTTGTACTTCTAAATCGTTCTACGAGAAAATTAAGTCTGACCGAAGCGGGACAAGCTTTTTTTCACAGCTGCCAGGAAATGTTGTCTGCTGCTGAGCGTGGAAAGGTTCGCATTAACGAGTTACGTGATGATCTTGTTGGTGAACTTCGTATTGTATCCTTACCGGAAGTATGTGCGAATCATGTGATTCCTGCACTTTCTCACTGGATGTCCGCACACCGTGGCCTGACAGTCCACCTGGAAACAAACAATCATGAGGTTGATTTGTTGGAAGGGCGTATTGATATTGCCCTGCGATTTGACCAGAACGATGATGATCACAACCTTCAGGTTGTGCCATTAATGCAGATTGAACAGATTCTTGTTGCTGCGCCAAGCTATATTAACCAGACCGCCATTATCTCGCGTCCTGAAGACCTGAAACATCATGATGTTTTGCCTTTAACGCATATTAAAAATCATCAGAATTTCAGTTTTCAGCATGTGCATAGTGCAGAAAAGGTTGAATTTGAACTGAGCTCACGCTTTAGTACCAATAACAGCCTGGTTGCAAAAGCCATGTGCCTGCAAGGCAATGGGGTTGCCAAGATTTTATATCTTGATGTTAAAAAAGATTTATTAAATGGTTCACTGATTGAAGTCTTGCCTGAATGGAAACTTCCGCCAGTCACCCTTTATGCAGTTATGCCTAATCGAGAACAGCAACCGACTAAAGTCCTGCGCTGTCTGGAGGCATTGAAACAATATTTTAGCCAGATCTCTGGTGGACGTTTGTTACAAGTCGCATCATAAATTCCCTATAAACAAAAAAGCCGCTTTAAAGCGGCTTTTTTGTTGTTCAAGATAGACTTAAGCAAGATAAGCCTTGATCATTTTCACTAAACGTTCGATCAGTTGATCGGCCTGTTCCTGAGTAATGTTCAGGGTAGGCAACAGACGAACGACATTACCTGCAGTCACGTTGATAATGGTTTTGTATTCATCGCGTGCAATATCCACCAGCTCACCGCAGTCTTTAGGCAACTCAATCCCGATCATCAGACCGAAACCGCGTACAGTCACTTGATGATCTGCAAGCTGGTTACGTAACTGCTCAACAATATATGCACCTTTTTCAGCGGCATTGGCCACGATATTCTCTTTTTGCATAATATCGATAATGGTATAAACCACGCGTGAACCCAATGCAGTACCGCTATAAGTCGAACCGTGGTTACCCGCAGTCAAAACACCGACACCACGACCTTGAGTCATCACGGCACCAATCGGGAAGCCATTGCCCAGACCTTTAGCTGTGGTCAGTACATCCGGCACAATATTGGTGTGCTGATAAGCAAAATATTTACCGGTACGGCCATTACCTGTTTGTACTTCATCCAGCATCATTAACCAGTTGTGCTGATTACAGATCTGACGGATTTCTTCTAGGTAGCTAAAGCCTTGCGGTGCAGTGTTGACACCACCTTCACCCTGAATCGGTTCAACCAGAATAGCCACGATATCCGGATGGTTAATTGCAGCTTCTTCAATGGCTTCAATATCACCAAAAGGTACACGAATAAAACCTTCAACCAATGGACCAAAGCCTTGTTGAACTTTTTTGTTACCCGTTGCAGATAGGGTTGCCAGCGTACGGCCATGGAAAGATTTGTCAGCTACAATAATTTTTGGTGACGCAATACCTTGCATATGACCGAATTTACGCGCAATTTTGATAGCGCCTTCGTTCGA
The DNA here is from genome assembly GCF_013419915.1 of Acinetobacter sp. YH12043. Classification (NCBI taxonomy): domain Bacteria; kingdom Pseudomonadati; phylum Pseudomonadota; class Gammaproteobacteria; order Moraxellales; family Moraxellaceae; genus Acinetobacter; species Acinetobacter sp. YH12043. The sequence goes on along the minus strand of NZ_VOZD01000031.1, from coordinate 21,988 downwards.
TTCTGCACCACTGTTGGAGAAGAAAACTTCTTCCATGCCAGCGACTTCAGCCAGTTTCTGTGCAGCAGCAGTTTGCCAAGGCACTTCAAAAAGGTTGCTGGTATGAATCAGGGTTGCAGCTTGTTCCGCAATTGCTTCAGCAATCACTGGATGAGCATGACCCAAACCGCAAACGGCGATCCCAGTTAAGGCATCTAAATACTCTGTACCATCTTCGGTATAAAGATATGCACCTCGTCCTCGGACAAAGCTGATCGGTTGACGACCAAAGACTGGCATCAAATGTGAAGGTTGATCAGTTTGTACCGGAGCGAGGGTAATATTGTTCATGACTAACTCTTTACTGTTAGGTGGAAAGAAAAACTTATATAAGCAAAAACTTGGTCAGATTTAAAGGGTAATTGTAAATAAAAATGGATTTATTACTTTAGACGTACTGTTTTTCTCTGTTTTGGGTATAATGCGAGACAGATTAGTTGAGGATTTATCAATGACTGAACAAGCACGCGATACCGAAGCGTTAATTCGTGACCAAATTGCCAAGCACGCAGTACTTCTTTATATGAAAGGCACACCACAATTTCCACAATGTGGTTTTTCTGCACGTGCGGTAGAAGCACTCAGTCAAATTGGTCGTCCATTTGCTTATGTTAATATTCTGGAAAACCCGGATATTCGTGCAACTCTGCCACAAATTGCGAACTGGCCGACATTCCCACAACTTTGGATCAATGGTGAATTGATCGGTGGTAGTGACATCATGCTCGAAATGTTCCAAAAAGGTGAATTACAGCCTTTAGTAGAGCAATACAGTCCAGCACCTGAAGCTTAATCCTTGGATTAAACTGATAGATGTGAAAAAGCGCTTCCGAGAGAAGCGCTTTTTTTATGGGTGAATAGTGAGGCAGGGGGCAGAATTAATCTTCTGCCTGCTGACCCTCAGATTTTTCCAGTTCTTTCGATTCAGCAACCAAGGCCTCAGCTAAGGTATCTGGATCGGTCAGAACTTCCTTTATAGGCGCCTTATCTTTTTTCTTTTTCTTCTTTTTTTTCTTTTTCTTAGGTTCTTCCTCAAACTCGGCACCATCTTCAATGGCTTGCCAGTATTCGAGTTGTTCCATCACAGCAGCAAAGATCGAGTTTTTGCTATAACGGCCTTTCTTGTCCATAGTCCCGACCGGACGTGCCATCAGGATTTCCAAAGCCTGCGCGATATTATCAATGGCATGAATATGGAATTGACCATCTTCGACTGCAGCAATGACATCTTTACGTAACATCAGATGCTGCATATTTTGTCGTGGAATAATCACACCCTGCTTACCTGTCAGGCCTTGCAACTTACAGGCATCGAAGAAACCTTCAATCTTCGCATTGACACCACCAATCGGTTGTACTTGACCAAGCTGGTTCATAGAACCGGTAATCGCCCAGGACTGGTCGATCGGTAACTGACTAATCGCAGAAATCAGCGCTGAAAGTTCAGCAACTGTCGCGCTGTCACCATCCACCTGACCATAGCTTTGTTCGAAAGCTAAAGCGGCAGAGAAGTGCAGGGTCTGTTCACGACCAAAATGGGCTTTTAGAAAGGAGGCCATCAATAGCACGCCCTTAGCATGCAAAGAACCGCCAAGTTCTACGCTGCGTTCGATATCCAGAATATCACCGCCACCTTGATATACAGAAGCAGTTAAGCGTGAAGGTAGACCAAATTCAACATCTGCATAATGAATCACAGACAGCGCATTGATTTGGCCTAGACGATGACCGCGAGTTTCAATCAGTTGAGTGCCACGGGTCAGATCTTGCCAGAATAGCTCACGTAAATAGCCTAAGCGATATTTACGATGATCCAGTGCGGTATTGATATGCTTTTCTGACACCATCTTATCACCCGCTTCGAATGCATGATGATGCGCTTCACGAATCAGGTCGCCCAGCGTTAATGCATGTAGTGACAGGGAACTCTGATCTTCAGCCTGACGGCTTGAGTCGGTCAGCAGGGCAGATAATGCAGAACGGTCAAATGGTAATAATTTATCTGATTGCACATAGTCAGCAATGAGCTGCATATAGGCTTGCTCATTTTCGTCATTACGTTGCAAGGTATCGGTAAAATCAGCACGGATTTTAAAGATACTGCCTAGTTCTGGTTCAAGTTCCAGAATTTCATAATAAATTTCTGGCTCTGCCAGCAGCACCACTTTGATATTCAGCGGAATAGAAGCTGGTTCAATGGAAATGCTACCGGTGAGAGTCAGCATATGCTCTAAAGATGAAAGCTTGAGATGCCCAGATTTCAAGGCACGTTTCAGACCTTGCCATGCATAAGGCTGTTCCAATAGTTGTTCAGCTTCAAGCATCAGGAAACCGCCATTGGCATTATGCAAGGAGCCGGGACGGATCAAGGTGAAATCTGTAGTAATCGTACCATTTTGGGTCAACTGTTCCACATGACCCAATAGATTGTAATGCGTCGGGAAGTCTTCAAAGATAACGGGTGCACCGCTATTTGGCTTATGGGTGACGATCACATTGGCCTGGAAGCGCGCTGGTACGCGACTAAACTGGGCAGGGGTAAAATCATCTTCTTCCTGTTCTAATACAATTTCGACATTATTAATAATGTCTTCAGCATATTGCTTCAGATATTGTTCTAGACCTTCGACATGCTTGAATTTAGTCAGCATCTGCTCAACGCGTGGCATCACTACCTGTTTAGCGATATCACGGTTCAATACTTGAACACGGTCACGCGCATCATCTTCCAGATCGCCTAAATGAAGGCCTAGGCGTTCCAGTTTCTTGTCCATGTAACGCATGTTTGACGCGATTTCAGCACGATCTTTATTGCTTAAAGCATTCAAATCTTCCTGAGACATTTCCTGTACTTTGTCATCTTTCAGATGAATTGGCACAAAACAATGCTCATCATTGCGGGAAATCAGTTTCAGATCGAGTTCTTCACCTTCACGGGTCAGTTCAATCAGTGCGAGTTGCTGTTCATCACCCGTTTCCTGGCGAATCATTTCAATCCGGTTATGATAGCTTTCCGCAGTAAAACGGCGCTCCAGCTGTTTTAGAATGGATTGCCAGCTTTGATGCAGCATCGTCTGAAACTTGGGTCCCTGACCGGCTGGGAATTCCAGTGCGATAGGCTGACGAGGATTCTGAAAATTATTGACATAAACCCAGTCATTAGGCGTTTGCATGGTTTTGGCATGTTGCTGTAGCAAACGCTTCACCATAGTGCGTTTGCCGAGTCCTGCTGTACCCACCGCAAAAATGTTATAGCCTGAATATGGCAGGGCAATACCGGCTTCAACCGAAGCACGGGCACGATCCTGGCCTAAAAAATTATTTAAAGGCTTGATTCGTTTGGTCGATGCCGGGATTTTATCCGGATCGGCAATACGCGTCAGTTGTACCGGTTTCAGGCATGTCTTTTCAAGGGTTGGTGTAATTTCGCTTTGTTCAAAGGCTGAGATAAGTAGGTCGGAGCTGATGTTTTGTTGAGATATAGTTGTATTACTTGAAATTGAAGAATGAATTTGATCGAGTCTCTGAGTCACTGTTGAAAGTCCAAAACGAAATATGACGTGGATAAGGTTTAAGGTATACAGATTTACTTGAAAAATTCAAGCCAACATGTCAGTTTTGCCACAAAATAAAAAATCGGGCATGCGAGAAATATATAAATTTTGTTGAAAGATACGTTATTAAAGGATTGAATAGCAGCAATTGGTTTTCGTGGAAAATAACAAGGCAATGACAACACAAACGACGGGTTGGAAATCCGCATTTACAGCATTTCTGGATCGACGTGCCCTGATCATGCTGTTTCTCGGATTTTCAGCCGGTGTCCCGATTCTTTTGATTTTTTCCAGTTTGTCTTTATGGCTTGGTGAAGCCGGAATCAGTAAAAGTGCCGTGACCTTTTTCAGCTGGGCTGCCCTTGGCTATTCATTCAAGTTCGTCTGGGCGCCACTCATCGATGAATTACCTGTCCCATTTTTGACTAAAGCTTTGGGTAGACGAAGAGCCTGGCTATTGATTGCTCAGATCCTGATTGTAACTGCGATTTCAATTATGGCTTTTTCAGATCCGGCATTGGGGCAGGCACATTTACAGCAGATGGCATTGGGTGCAGTACTGCTAGGGTTCTCGGCGGCAACACAGGATATTGTCATTGATGCTTACCGTATCGAGCTGGCCGAAACCCAGATGCAGACCGTACTGGCTTCCACCTATAACGCGGGTTACCGGATCGGGATGATTGTGGCTGGGGCTGGAGCTCTGTTTCTGGCGGCGTATTTAGGTACAGCCAAAGGCAACTATATCTATGATGCCTGGAAATGGACTTATCTGGCGATGGCAGCGGTTATGCTGGTCGGGATTATTACCACACTGGTCATCCGTGAGCCTCAAGTGGATCGGGCACGTAAAGATTATCAGCGCAGTGATTATTTCCGTCTCGTCGGCGTGTTTTTTGTGGCAGTTATCAGCTTTGTTCTGAGCTATGTCTATTCCGGTGACTTGGTATCTAGTATCACTGCACAGTGGGCAATTCAGGATACTTTTGCCTTGTTCTGTTTTGAGGCTTTACGCTTTATCGGTTCAGGTGCTGTCGCTTTCGGTGTGGGTACGATTCTGGTCAAAATGGGTGCTGTGAATAAGCAAATGGCATTCGAAACCTGGGTCAATCCCGTAGCAGATTTCTTTGATCGCTATGGTTTAAAACTGGCTTTGGTGTTGTTATTGCTGATCGGTTTTTATAGGGTCTCCGATATTATTGCCGGTGTGATTTCCAATGTGTTCTATCAGGATCTGAATTTTAGCAAGGAACAGATTGCTGAAGCTGTGAAAGTGTATGGGGTAATTTTCTCCCTGCTTGGCGGTTTTTTAGGTGGCTTGCTGGCTCAGAAAATGAACATCATGAAACTGATGTTTGTAGGCGCGATTTTGGCCTGTTCAACCAATCTGATTTTTATTGGCTTAGTAAAGTCTGGTGAAAAGCTGGGACAGGTCGAAGTTCAGGTAGGCCAGCAAACCTTTCAGGCAGATACAGATGAAGTCGGTTACTGGAAACTGAATGTGCCCACTACTGCTTTTAAAGAGGCCGAACAGATTCAGGTTCGTGCACATTATCTGAATCATCCGGCAGATGCAGTACAAGTCAACCTGCCTTATCTGCAACAGAATGCTTCGCAAGCAGCACAATTACAGCTTCTGCCTGTTACCACAGATAACCTGATCAGTGCCAATGAGCAGGAGAATAGCATCGTGGTTCGCGGTCAGTATCTAGGGCCGGATTTAACTGCAGAGCAAAAAATTGTATTAGAGCTGAATGGCGATAAATTCGATGCCAAGCTGGATGAAGAGCGTGTCTTTAGTGCTGCTATTCCTGCCGAGAAACTGATTACTGCACCTGTGAAGCGAATCAATGCAAGCTTAATGCAGCAGGAGCAGCCAATAGTGACCCAGCAGCATTCATATGCTGTGGACTTGTCGCAGACTCAGGCCAATCCGATGGATATTGATATTCAGCCGATTACAATTGGAACAGGCGAGAATGTTGAAATTCAAGGTAAGGTGATTAAACCGTATAGTTCATGGTGGCTATATTTTGCAATTATTGTCGATAATCTGGCCGCAGGTCTCGCAGGCGCTGCTTTTATTGCCTTCCTGTCCAGTCTGACCAGTGTGTCCTTTACCGCTGTTCAGTATGCTATTTTTAGCTCACTCATGACCTTGACTCCTAAGATTTTAGGTGGATATTCGGGTACTATAGTGACCAATATCGGTTATCCGAATTTCTTCCTGATGACCACTTTAATCGGGATTCCAATCCTGATTCTGGTCGTTTGGGTGGCAAAATTGCTCGGTGAACACCAAAAACAATCTGTAAATAAGGATGATTAATATGCGCATGCTGCATACCATGTTACGTGTAGGCAATCTGGAACAATCACTCAAGTTCTATACTGAAGTTCTTGGTATGACTTTACTTCGTAAGCGTGATTATGAAGAAGGTCGTTTTACCTTGGCTTTTGTGGGTTATGGCGATGAGGAAAATCACACTGTGCTTGAACTGACCCATAACTGGGATACAGAAAGCTATGACCTAGGCAATGGCTACGGTCATATTGCGATTGCGGTAGATGATGCTTATAAAGCATGTGAAGAAATCAAGGCACGTGGTGGCAATGTTGTTCGTGAAGCTGGCCCAATGAAAGGCGGTGTCACTGTCATTGCATTTGTGGAAGATCCAGACGGCTATAAAATCGAGCTAATCCAGCAAGACAACAACGCACGTAATAACTAAGTGTTATAAAGCGATATATGTGAAATGTATTCATGTATGGATGAAAATATTCCTTCAATCTGAATGCATAACATGGACCCGGCATCTGTTAAGATAGCCGGGTATTTTTTATCGAATAATAAAATTTTGAGGGAAGGACATCAGATGCTTAAACTGCTGGCATTGGACCGCTTTACGATCTTGCTCTTTGTTATGGTGTTACTGGCCAGTGTATTGCCAGTGTCAGGGCAGGCAGCTGAAGTCTTTAGCTGGATTACGACAGCAGCCATTGCGATCCTGTTTTTCCTGCATGGTGCCAAGCTTTCGCGTGAAGCCGTAATTGAAGGCTTGATGCACTGGAAATTACACACTTTGGTCTTTGCCTTGACCTTTGCACTTTTTCCAATTTTAGGCTTGCTGGCAAAGCCGATATTATTACCAATGCTGGGGCAGGAATTATATTGGGGATTCCTGTTTATGTGCTTCCTGCCATCAACTGTACAGTCTTCGATCGCCTTTACCTCAGTGGCTCAAGGGAATATTGCCGGTGCAATCTGTAGTGCTTCATTTTCTAATATTATCGGGATGTTTATTACCCCGATGCTGGTCGCATTCTTTATCCTTGGACAATCCCAGCATGACTTTGATCCGACAGCATCGATTCTACAGATTACGCTGCTGTTATTGGTACCTTTTATTTTAGGTCAGTTACTGCGTCCGTGGATTTTCCCAAAAATGCAGAAAATGCCCAAGATCGTCAAGGTATTCGATCAGGGCTCAATTCTGATGGTGGTTTATGGGGCGTTTAGCAGTGCGGTGGTGGCTGGGCTTTGGCGTGAAGTCAGCTTAAGTACTTTGCTCTTACTGCTGCTGGCATGTTCGGTTTTATTGACCATCGTAATGCTGTTGTCATTATTTATCCCACGCTGGCTGGGCTTTAATCGCGCCGACCAGAAAACGGTGTTCTTTTGTGGTTCCAAAAAAACACTCGCCAGTGGTGTACCGATGGCTCAGATTCTGTTTATAGGTCAGCCACTTGGCATGATTGTTTTACCGATTATGATTTTTCATCAAATCCAGCTGATGGCCTGCGGTGTGATTGCGAATCTCTGGGCCAAACAGGCGGTACATACAGAAGAATAATTCGCTTATTGGATTTGTTTGCCGTATAATACTGCCCAACTTGTTGTGCTTAGCTCTGACGGTATCCGTCTCGGTGGGCCAAAAGAATGGTCTGTTGTGGTGTTGATCTGCCTGAATCCTGATTCTGGCCCTTCCTCAATATTTGAGAGTGATCAATTGCGATGACAGCAAAACCTTCTTTCATCTTAATGGAGTAATCGACGATGCGCGCCGATATTCACCCAAAATACGAAAAACTAGTTGCTACTTGTTCATGTGGTAACGTAATCGAAACTCGTTCAGCTGTTGGTAAAGAAACTCTTTACCTAGACGTATGCTCAGCTTGCCACCCATTCTACACTGGTAAGCAAAAGAACGTCGACACTGGCGGCCGTATCGACAAGTTCAAACAACGTTTTGCTGGTATGTCACGTTCTGTTAAACGTTAATACCCAAAATGAAAAAACGGGCTTTATGCCCGTTTTTTTGTGCCTGCAATTTAGAAAATCATTTCACGTTTCTAGATTGAAAGGCGAGTACAAGACCTTAGTGGTCTTGTACATCAATCAGATGATCCAGTTTTTTCTGGAAATAATCACCCTGAATAAAGCGGGCATCCACGTTCCAGGCATTCGCAAATAAGGTCATGTCATTCAGTTCACGAATCATGATATTCACTGGTTTGATTTCATTGTACGTGGTGATTTTTTCCTGTAGCTGTTCAATTTCAGCATCATTGTTCAGCATCTTGGTCAGTTTGCTATCCAGGCTCAGACCATTGATATCGAACTCACGTAGCAGGGTTTCACTATACATAGAGTGACCAAAGTTACGAATCGCAATCCGCGCGCCATGTTCACGTAAAGTACGTAGATATTTCTGCGCATCCTGCTGATTCATCAGGATATCTTCTTCAGAGAACTGCAAGGTCAAAGGATGTTCGACTTTACTGCGAATAATGGTAATTAGTTTGGAAATAAACTCAGGGAAAGTACGGTCTTTAAATAGCACCGCACGGTTCAGGTTCACGATTAAACGGGCATCCGGATACTGGGTAATAAAGTTGTGCAACTGCTTGCTTGATTCAACCAGAATCCAACGATCCAGTTTAATAGACAATTCATCATCTTCATTAAGTTCCATCAAGGAAGAAATATCCTGCCATTTATTTTCAAAGATAAAGCCACTAGTCACCTCATACATATAGAGGTTGGTATCTTCTTTATCATAGAGCTGTTGATATTTCAGATGAATTTCACCACGTTCCAGACATTCACGCAGTGCTTTTAATACTGGAGAGGTTGTGAGTGGTACAGTGCTGACTGCCGGACTGACCGGTATGGACTCAGACGCTGGAATAACGGGTTCTGAAACCGTGAAGTCAATGCTCGGCATTGAAATCGATTCCTGAGTCGTTGCAGGAATATCCAGAACAAATTCAGACGTTTTTTGTGCTTGTGGTAAAGGAGTAGAGAAGGCCCGACCGACTAATTCATTACAATGGCTTTCATCACGCAACTCACCGTCAAGCAGGGTATAACCGATGCGTAGATTGAGCGGATAAGTTTGCTGATTCACTGTAATAAGCTGTGGTTTGGTCAATGAACCTAACCCAACAAGTTTGGATTCCAGAATGTCTTGCGCATCTGCCTGAATGATCCCCACCAGAACATCATGTTCCAGTTTAAAGAGTGGAATACGAACCTGCTCTTTTAGAAATTTCTTAACTTCATGGAAATAACCTATGTAGGTCGCCCAATCACCATTCAGGACTTGCGGCTCATACGCAGTAAAGGAGAACGTGATCAATGCATTGGCTTTGGCCGGTTCACGATTGAGTTCACGCTTAAGTGACTGTAAGGTATTTGGCTTGTTTGCAACTTTTTCAGAAGAGGCACTCGCCTGAGTAGTCGCTGTATCAATCGTAATTTGTAGTGCATCTTCTTCAGCACTAGAGGCCAGAAATTCCAGTTTTAGCGGGTTGGCAGCAGCCACATTTGGATTCGAAGAAGTAATATCAAAACGGCCTAAATCAAACTGACCCTGAGAAATCTTTTTAAAGCGGGATTTAAAATCATTTAAATCTTGCGGCTGTAATAGGTCTAAAAGCGGCAGACCGATAATATCGTCCTCGCTTTTAAGGCCAAACAGTTTGAGATAATCGGCATTGGCCTGAATATGAATGCCTTCCTGAATGGTTGCGACTGCACGGTTACTGTCTTCTACCAGTGATTGTGCCTGGCTTTGTGCAGTTTCCAGTTCTTCCATTAAATGGCGCTGGGCTTGCATGGTACGGCTAAAGGAAAGGGCACGTACCAGATTCAGGAAGAAGCGGTCTGGATAATCCAGATTCAGAATGTCAAAAATGCCTTTACGGATATACTGGGCATATTGTTCAGCCTGATAATCTTCTGGTTTTAACAAAAGAATAGGAAGGTCAGGTTGCTGCGAAAGTTGAACCAGACTTAAGGCCTGTTCATATTTCAGATCATACGCACGACCAAAAATAATCAGGTCCCAGTTAAAGTTTAACTGTTTTTCAAAAGATTGCAGATCATCAAGCAGAACGGCATCGACCTGATATTCATTGCTGGTTAAGAGATCACGGATTTGGTTATATCTAATTTGATTATCATCAATGATCAGTAAACGTGTTTCAGTACGTTTTAACTTTTTAGACAATAATGGATTTCTCACTTCAATGCTTCCCATAAATCGTGATTTCTAGTTTCATTCAATTGCTTATGTATAAAGTTTTCGATGACATCTTCTTCTTGATCATTTAATAATTCATAGTCGAAACGGATAAAACTTTGTGTAATGAGCTGTGCCTTGGTCAGGTAGATTCTGAGTTCTTTTTGGCCAAGTCGTAAATGAATGGTCTGTTTTTCCCTAAACATTTGTGAGCCAGAGACAATAATACTGGTTGAGACCTGATCGAGCTGGGTCATTTGTACCAGAATAGCTGGCTGGTAATTAATACTGTGTTTGTCGGTACGGGCATAAACTGCGCAAGGGAACAGTTCCTGTGCCAGAATTTCCAGGCCAATTTCCAGACTTTTATCTGCTGACTGTTTGATCCAGCGAATGACACCGCCACGCCACTGGCTTTGAGATTTTTCCTGAACCAGAATAAATTCACCAGTTTTCAGATTGGCAGGCGTGATACCTGACCATTTAATCCGGTAACCATTGACACTGATATCGAGAACCTCAGCGGTATGAATCTGTTTGGCTTCGCGATCGAGCGCCTTGATACTGCTGAATCCGCTTGGAACGGCATTATGCATTGAGCTGACAAAACTGCTTTCGCTCTGGAAACCATAATTACCTTCCAGTTCCAGCGTTTCATTAAAGTTTTTACCCTTAGACAGATAAAAATGCGCCACCGTTAAGCCAAAGCAGATATTGATCTGTGCGGAATATTCATAACGTTCATGACGGCGTTCGACATTATTCGAAAGCAGGTTATAGATATGAAAATGCAGGGCAGGTGTCAGGAACAGTTTTTCATTACGTGACAGATACTGGGCATTTTTGCTTTGCGTACCGGTCAGGTGTTCCATCAGGTTTTGTGTCGAAATATAGAAGCTCGGCTGGAAATGCTGACCCTGATGAGAATTCAGTAAAGGCGGATGATCTTTGCTGGCATCGACCACATAACGTGACAGTGTGGTTTCTTTTGGCAGAATCTGAACCAGTTTTGCCCAGTCCGCACTGCATAAATATAAACCCTGAATTTCAGCTGGACGGATCTGATGGGTATTGAAAATATCCAGCAAAATCAGTCGTGCATAGGCTTGGGTAATATTCTGGATTTCGTGCTGGGTGCCAAGAACCTGATTGATGTTGGTCTGATAGAAATTATTTTCCATCGCACATTCCAGCAACTGATGTGCCGCCAACCACTGGCCAGCGCCAGGTGTGCTATACAGCATATGCTGTTGATAGAGCAGCAGGCTTAACTGTTGCAGGCCATAGTAGATGGACACCATCCGGGCACTTTGCAGGCTTTTCTTTTTGCCCAGGGAAAATAGTGAAAACTTTTGATGATTCAGCTGATGATTACAGCGTTTGGCAATATCTATATAGATTTTGGCAAAATAGCTGCGTAACAGCATAGCCAGCTCAATAATCTGGTCATTGCGATCTGTCGTGATCAGACCCTGATTGACGAAATGTTTCTCAAGACTGGCCAAAACATTTTCAAGGGTAGGGTGCAATACCTGAATCAGGTCAAAACGCAAGGTTTCCGCACATTTCAGTTCGGAAATTTCCAGTAAAGCACTGAACAGAGACTTGGATGAATTCCCCAATTGCAGGATTGAAATTCCTGCGACCCATTCCTGCAATGCTTTGGCATTTGTGGGACAAAAACTTAGCTGTTCTATGGTGAGTTCAGCCGTTGTCTGAAAAATGTCTGCAGTATGCTTACTCATCTTTATTATTTAACTCAAAAATGTTGAAACCCCAAAAAGCGGTGTCTTATTCTTCTCGCCCGCTATTTCTCGAACTAGTTTAGGAACCAGATACCCCGGTAGGTTCGCTAAAACTTCTGTATAAATCTCATTGATGTGCTCAGCAGGTAAATCAAAATGATGCGCACCTTTTACTTTATCAAGTACATGTAAATAATAGGGCATCACGCCAGCATCAAACAAGCGATAGCTTAAATCAATCAAAACTTGAGCAGAATCATTAACCCCTTTTAATAAAACTGCCTGATTGAGTACCGTGATCTGATGCTGAACCAGCTGATTAAGCTGCTTACAGGTCAGGTCATCCAGCTCTGATGCATGGTTCGAGTGTACCACTAGAATAATACGTAGCCTACTGTTTTTTAACATGCTTAGTAGCTCTTCGTCGATCCGATTTGGGATCACAATAGGAACTCGTGAATGTATTCTTAAAAATTTGAGATGTGGTACCGATTCTAGTCGTTCAATCCAGGTTTTTAATTTTCGGTTCGATAAGGTCAGTGGATCACCGCCGCTTAGAATTACTTCATTAATATCCGACTGGCTTTCCAGATATTGTTTGATATTGATCCAGTCCTCATTTTTAGGCAGGTTTTCCTGATAGGGGAAATGGCGTCGGAAACAGTAACGACAGTGGACTGCACAGGCACCGGTCAAGGTCAGTAGAAAACGTGACTTATATTTATGTAGAACACCAGGCTGCTGGTTGGCCTGTTCTTCACCTAGGGGATCGGTGACAAATCCCGGATGGTCTTCCAGTTCCAGATGATGCGGTAACACTTGTAATAAAAGTGGATCTAAAGGATTGCCTGGCTGCATTCTGGAAACAAAAGCTCGTGGCACACGTAATTTAAAGGCTTGAGAGGCCAGAAGAGCACCAGATAACAGCTGATCTGGAGAAAGCTGTAAAATTTGCAGTAGTTCCTGTGGATCGGTAATCAGGTCGCTCAGTTGCGATTGCCAATTTGCTTCTTGATATAAATACTGTGTCATGCCGGAAGATCAAAAAAAGATGAAGGCGATAGCCAGAAGTGCGCAGTTTAGCAGTTTGTCTACAGATGGGAATGTGAAAGCTGGCTAAAATTTCTCTAAACACGATCAGTTTGCTATGGTATGCAAAAGCATAGAGACTTTTATGTGCTTGGAAGACTGGTTGTGCACCAGTATTGGAATAGCTGATGTTAAGTTAAGCAGTGTCAGCAAGTTAAAACCGATTTTTTCGTTGCGACTTGGTGTATTGCTCATTTAGAATACGCAACATTAAATGAATGTGCATGTGGCAACTCATGTTCGTGTCAGACTTGCTAAATGACATTGCAACAGCCCATAGCATCAATAGCTTAAAGTTAGTAAGTTTGGAGTGAGCCAATCATGGCCTATTATTCTACGAACGATTTCAAGTCTGGCCTGAAGGTTATGCTTGATGGTAACCCATGTTCAATCATGGAAAACGAATACGTTAAACCAGGTAAAGGCCAGGCGTTCAACCGCGTTAAATTACGTAACCTTCGCAGTGGTAAAGTTTTGGAAAAAACTTTTAAATCTGGTGATTCTCTAGAAGCTGCAGACATCGTAGAAGTAGAAATGGAATACTTGTACAACGATGGCGAAATGTGGAACTTCATGGATCCTGTAACCTTCGAACAGATCGCTGCTGATAAAACAGCAATGGGCGATGCTGCAAAATGGTTAAAAGACGATTCAAATGAAAAATGTACTATCATGTTGTGGAATGGCGTACCTTTAACAGTAAGCCCACCAAACTTTGTAGTATTAAAAATTGTTGAAACTGATCCAGGCGTTCGTGGCGATACTTCTGGCGGTGGCGGTAAACCAGCGAAACTTGAAACAGGTGCAGTAGTACGTGTTCCATTATTCGTTCAGCAAGAAGAAAGCGTTCGTGTAGACACTCGTACTGGTGACTATTTAGAACGTGCATAATGGTCGGAAAATAGACTATTATCAAAGGGGATGACTAAAATCATCCCTTTTTTTATGCCAAAGTCTTAGAGGAATTCGAAAGGAACAAGCGTAAAGTCGCAAGGGAAAACAGCAGTACCTCGAATAAAAAAATCACGCTGATTTATATGCTTCACAAAATGAGGGATTGAATGGAAACTTTACAACAGAAGTCAACCATGACTTCGAAAATCATCTGGCTCCTGGTAGCCATAGTCGGGGCAGTCTCCTTCGGGATACTTGCACTCAGTCGTGGTGAGCATGTGAATGCAGTCTGGCTGGTACTGGCCGCAGCCTGTGTGTACAGCATCGCTTACCGTTTCTACAGTTTATTTATTGCCAATAAAGTTTTTGAACTGAACGCACGCCGTTTAACACCCGCACATCGTCTGGGTGATGGTCTGGATTATGTGCCGACCAATAAAAGCGTGTTATTCGGTCACCATTTTGCCGCGATTGCCGGTGCGGGTCCTTTAGTCGGTCCTATCCTTGCAGCGCAGATGGGTTATCTGCCAGGCACGATCTGGCTACTGGTCGGTGTGGTACTGGCAGGTGCGGTACAGGACTTCCTGGTACTGTTTATTTCTACCCGTCGTGACGGCCGTTCACTGGGTGAAATGGCAAAACAGGAACTGGGTACCTTTGCTGGTATTATCGTGATGCTTGGTGCGCTGGGTGTGATGATCATCATCCTAGCAGTATTGGCGCTAGTGGTTGTCAAAGCACTGACCAATAGTCCATGGGGCGTATTCAGTATTGCAGCTACGATTCCGATCGCCATCTTCATGGGTATCTACATGCGATTTATCCGTCCGGGTAAAATTGCAGAAGTTTCGATCATTGGTTTCGTATTGATGATGCTTGGCATTATCTATGGTGAAAACGTTGCACAGCATCCATACTGGGGGCAGCTATTTACCTTAACGGGTACTGAGCTGACTTGGGCACTAATCATTTATGGTTTTATTGCATCGGTATTGCCCGTCTGGTTATTACTTGCACCACGTGACTATTTATCGACCTTCCTGAAAATTGGTGTGATTGCCGGTCTGGCGATTGGTATTCTGTTCGCGATGCCGGAAATGAAATTGCCAGCGATTACCAAATTTGTTGATGGTACAGGCCCAGTATTCGCTGGTTCAATGTTCCCATTCCTGTTTATTACCATTGCCTGCGGTGCGATTTCCGGTTTCCACGCACTGGTTTCTTCAGGTACGACACCGAAACTGGTCAACAACGAACGCGATATCCGGATAATCGGTTATGGCGGTATGTTGATGGAATCCTTTGTAGCGATCATGGCTTTGATCTGTGCCGCGATTCTTGATCCAGGTGTGTACTTCGCGATCAACTCACCAGCAGCACTACTAGGTACAACCGTAGATACTGCAGCTGAAGCAGTACGTAATCTTGGTTTTGTGGTAACGCCTGAAGCGCTGACTCTCTTGGCTCAGGAAGTAGGTGAGAACTCGATTCTGTCACGTACGGGTGGTGCACCGACTTTCGCGATTGGTATGGCGCATATCATTACTGAAATCTTTAACAGCCGTGAAATGATGGCTTTCTGGTATCACTTTGCAATTCTGTTTGAAGCTTTATTCATTTTGACAGCGGTAGATGCAGGTACGCGTGCATGTCGCTTCATGGTTCAGGATACAGTTGGTATCGTGATTCCTGCAGTAAAACAATCTCATAACTTCTTCGGTAATATGCTGGGTACAGCCGTTGCTGTGGCTGGCTGGGGTTTCTTCGTTTATCAGGGCGTTGTTGATCCATTAGGCGGTATTAACAGCTTGTGGCCACTGTTCGGTATTGGTAACCAGATTCTGGCTGCAATGGCATTGATTTTGGGTACTGTGATTCTGTTCAAGATGAAGAAAGAGAAATATGTGTGGGTAACAATTGTTCCAACCGTATTCCTGTTTATTACTTCAATGACAGCCGGTTGGCAGAAGATTTTCCATGAAAATCCGAAAATCGGTTTCTTGGCACAGGCAGAGCGTTTCAATACGGCAATTGCGAATAATGAAATTCTGGCACCAGCGAAAACCCTGGCTGAAATGCAGACTGTCGCAATGTCGAACCAGATCAACGCAGCACTTTGTGGCTTCTTCATGATCGTAGCGTTTGTAATGCTATTTGCTGCGATTGGCGTGATCCGTCGTGCCCTGGCGAGCCCGGTACCAACCGTAAATGAAGCAGAAGCAGTATATCGCGATCCTGAAGAAATTCAGCCTGCAAAAGGACATTAAGGAGCAGCGCATGAACTTGAAGTTTGCTAAAGGTGGAAAAGCGGTTATCTATAAAATCATCAAGATGACCGTGATGTCACAAAAAGACTTAATCCTGAACCCGAAAAACTGGTCACGGATTGCAACGTTGTGGCAGCGTTTACAGCAGAGTTTCCGCCTGATGGTGGGTGTGCCGGATTATCAGACCTATCTGGCGCATATGAAAAAGCACCATCCTGATCTGGAAGCGATGGACCCTAAAACATTTTATCGTCACTGTGTAGATTCGCGTTATCCCTCTGCCGGTGGAGATATGAAGAAGTGTCCATGCTAATGGATGAATAAAATGAGCGCCTTTCGGGGCGCTTTTTTACGGGCAAATTTTAGGATTCAAACAAGATAAAACAAAATTATGATCTATTTTGACATTGGGAATTTAAATTTTTAAAAGTCTTTACCTTTTAGGTATAAGTTCAGATCTCAAAGGTTTTTAATAACCTGTTTTCTCTAATAAATATGCCAATCAAAATGTAATTTTTCTAAACTTTAATCTTAAAGCTTCAATTGGCTCTTATAGGAAATTTAATCATATAAAATTTCTAAAATTCCTAATTTATTCTGCAGAAATAAAGTCGGCAGATGACTGATCTTTGGGGAATTTTAAAAAACAGTGTATGTTAATCCTACAGCATGTTTTATTAGGGAAAATATTGTGATCTGGGGCATGAAACAAAAAGAAAAGCTGGATATTGCGCACAACAATGATGAGCTTGAACAGAAGCTGGCTGATTATGCACCCAAGATTCAAAAATTTTTCCAAGAAATTAATGCCATTGTTCTGGATAAACATGCACAGACCAGATTAGCACTATGCTGTCTGATTGCAGGCGGGCATGTCTTGTTTGAAGATTTACCCGGTTTGGGCAAGACAACATTGGCAAGCAGCCTAGCCCATCTCGCAGGACTGAAATTTCAGCGGATTCAGTTTACCAATGACATGCTGGCCAGTGATGTGATCGGTATCAATATGTTTAACCAGAAAGAACATCAATTCGAGTTTAAGCAGGGGCCTATTTTTACCCAGATTTTGCTGGCAGATGAAATTAACCGTTCCAGTCCCAAAACTCAGAGTGCCTTGCTAGAAGCGATGGAAGAAGGCTATGCCACTGTCGATGGGATACGTTATGCATTGCCTAAGCCATTCTGGGTAATTGCGACCCAGAACCCCTTATTTCAAAGTGGCACTTATGCCTTGCCTGAATCCCAACTTGACCGTTTTTTAATGCGCCTGTCTTTGGGTTACCCATCCCGTCATGCTGAAAAACTGTTATTACAGCAAGAATCCCGTTTTGCCTTGATCGCAAGCCTAGCACATGTGTTTAGCGAAAATGAGGTGCTGGAATTACAGCAGTTGACCCAGCAGATTTTCATTAGTGAAGCGGTTCAGGAATATATGCTGGATCTTGCGGAAGAAACCCGTAAGAAACGCCAAGGCTTATCAACACGAGGTTTGCTGGCGCTTAAACGTGCAGCACAGGCGAATGCCATTATTCAGCAACGTAGCTTCGTAACTCCGGACGATGTACAAGCCGTTTTTGTGGCAGTCGCCGCCCATCGTCTGGGGCTGAGCGATGCAGAAACATTAAATGTGATGCAACAGGTCGCAGTTAGTTAAAGGAGTCCGCTCTTGGATAAAACCTGGCAAAACTGGCTGGCGAAACGCTTTCAATTTTCACAGCAAAAACAGCTTTCTCAAAAGGATGTACTGGTCTTTATTTATCAGCAGGGTTATCTGTTTTTGGTTCTGATTTTTATCACCTTTATTGCTGGCGTGAATTATGCCAATAACCTGATTTTAGGTTTCTGCTTTCTGATTAGTGCAGTGCTATGTGTCAGCTTCTATCTGACCTTTAAACAGTTGCATGATCTGAATATCGAAATGGTTGCTGAAGACGTCGGGCAGGTGGGTCATGCACTTAACCTGCATTTTTATTTTCAGCAAGCCACAGCCCGACCGCGTTATCTGTATATTAAGGCCGGTAATCAGCTGGAGAAAGTTTATCTGAGTGAACAGAAACAGCATTGGGTGCTGCCATTTTATGCTGAACGTCGCGGTAAATTTGAGTATCCGGTGATTCAGATCTATTCGGTTTATCCCTTTGGCCTGGTACGAGCCTGGACCTATCTTTATCATCATCAGTTTGCCTGGGTGGCACCTAAAGCTCAAAACAATACTTCGGAAAACAAGATTTATCAGAATAGCTTTGAACCGGATATGGATGAGTTCCGTGAATTACGAAATTATCAATCTGGAGACTCATTGCAGGCGGTTTCCTGGAAACAGTTTGCACGTGGGCAAGGCTTGTATGTCAAAGTCTTTGAACAGTATCAGGATGAACATAGCTTTGAGATTCATTATGAACACATGCCTAGCCAGTCGTATGAGGAGAAACTGGGCTTGATGATGGGACTGATTGAGCAATTTGAGCAGCAGCAATGTGCATATGCACTGCATTTACCTCAGGCAGAATTGCCGCAGGGAGCAGGTGAAGAACAGTTACGTAAGGCCAAACAATTATTGGCTCAGGCATAACGGGTGAATCTATGATTGATGGAAAAATCCGAATTTCGATCGTCTTGACCCTAGGCTTGATCATCCTTGCCCAAGTAGCTTTCATCCCGGTGCTGCTCAGCATTATCTTTGTCATTAGCTTACTGTGTATCTGGATTTTTCTTAAACGGCAAAAGCCATTTCCTAAAATAGGAACTTTTCTTCTCACGGCCTTAGCATTAGGTAGTATTTATCTTAGCCACCAAAGTTTTATTGGAGTGGAGGCAGGTGTTGCAGTTCTTTCCACTTTTTTATTTGCCAAATCACTGGAAACGAAAAACCGGCGGGATCTGATTATTCTGTTTAATTTTGCGCTTTTTGTTGCGGCCAGTTCATTTCTATATAGCCAATCTTTTGGCATGGCTGTTGTGATTATTCTATGCTTATTAAGCTGTCTAATTGGCTTATACCGGATTCAGACCAGTGAGTTTCAGCAGAGTCAGCAATCACCACGTATAGCCTTACAGCAAGATGCCAAATATGTCGGCAGATTTGTGCTTTATGCTCTGCCGTTTTTTATTTTGTTATTCATTTTCTTTCCGCGTTTGCCACCGCTTTGGCATATCCCAATTCCAGAAAATAAAGGTATAACCGGAATCGGTGACAGTATGTCACCGGGCGATATTGCTGAATTATCTCAATCTAATGCTCTAGCTTTCAGGATTATTGGTGATGTGAGTAAACTGCCGCCACGTTCAGAGTTGTATTGGCGGGCATTGGTGCTAGATGAATATGATGGACAGCGCTGGACCAGTAGCTTTATTAATCAGCAGCCTTTAATCCGTCAGCCTGGAGAAGTTGTTCCAGTATCCACATCAGGGTGGAATTACCAATATCTGGCTGCTGATCCTTCTGTGTTCTGGGTGATGGGCTTGGAAAAATCGATGCCTTTGGAACGCAGTTATTATAATCGTCAGGACTGGAGTATCGTACCAAGGCGTTTAACCCAACGAGTAGAACCGATTCATCTGCAATGGCTAGGTAGTCAAAATACTGAAAGTATTTTACCGGAGCAATTTGTTCAGCGACTTAATACCCAGACTCAAGCCCATTTGGATACTCAGGCACAACAGTTGGCACAGCGTTTATATCTACAAAGTGAGGAGGATCCACGACATTATATCCGAACAGTCTTAAACTGGTATCAGCAAAATCATTTTGTATATACCCTGAAACCGGGCGTACTCGGTAAAAACCGGATTGATGAATTTCTGTTTAAATTTCGGCAGGGTTTTTGTGAACACTATGCTTCCAGTTTCGTGATGCTGATGCGATATGTTGGAATTCCGGCACGTGTGGTCACAGGTTATCAAGGCGGACAATTGGCGCCCGATGGGAAAAGTTGGGAAGTTCGTCAGTTGGATGCTCATGCCTGGACAGAAGTCTGGATTGACCAAAGATGGCAGCGTTTTGATCCTACCGCAATGGTAGCCCCGCGACGTATTGATGATGGGATGCAAAATTTAATCTCACAAGATGAGCGAGTATGGGCAAGTAATTCTGGCTGGACATCACACCGTAATATATGGCTGACCAAACTAAGAGTCTGGAGTGATTATGCAAGTTACCAATGGCAAAGTAAGGTCGTAGGCTATAATGCCGAATCACAGCAGGGCTGGTTAGCGAAACTGGGCCTAAGTTCAGTCTATTCCAGCGTAATTATTTTAATATCTGGTATTGGCATACTCGTACTGCTTTATATTTTAAAAATCTATTTTAAAAATAGGCAGTTACAGTCACCTTTTGAACATTCTATTCAGCAGTTTAATCAGTCTTTGAAAAAAAAATTAAAAAGACAACCCGCAGAGACTTTTCATCAGTGGATGTTAAGGCTATCTAAACAAGTTCAGGGTGAAGATCAAGCTGTATTTTTTGAAGCAATCAGACTATTTGAAAAATCAATTTATTCAGGTAGGGAGTTCTCGGACCAAGATCTGAAACAATTCAAAGATTTGCTTAAAACTTGTGCGTATATATTGAAAATTAAATGAAAAGACTTGTCTTAGGATCGAAAAATTTATAATATGCCAAACATTCTAGGTGTATAGCTCAGTTGGTTAGAGCGCTACGTTGACATCGTAGAGGTCTCCAGTTCGAGTCTGGATATACCTACCAAAATTCAAAACTAATGTTATAAGGGTTCTAAGCGAAAACAGTAGCTTAAAACCTTTTTTTTATGTTCAAAATAAAAATTACCCTTATCTGGATTATCTTTTAATAGCTGCTTTTTACGGATTATACGGCTTAATTTACGTCAAGGTTACGACAAGAATGTTGGAAAGTACGTCATGAAATTACCTGAGCCAAGAATAAGAAAACACGATGAATCTTTTTATACCAAGAGAATGCTATGAATAAGGTCAGATCATTCTGTTATATGGACATTTCGGTTTGTACTTGAAAATGCAATGTGGGGAAATTTTAAGTATCCAGATGAAGGGTGTTTATGACAGTCATATTCATCTGCCAAAGACTAAAAATAGTGATGCACTTAATATGCCGTTAACTATAAAGGCTTTGGAGTTTCTGGATTTGATTCAACATGACGAACCTAAATTAATCCCTCAAAAAGAAAATCCATTTAAGTTGATGGGGGAACGTGTAGAAAGCAAAAGGCAGGGCTTTCAGATATTCATTTTTATGACACAAGACATGAAGCACTCAACCCTTTGTGAATAATTAGAAATTATCGATTGATGTGCGGGCCCTGATCACTGGGCGTATATCAAAGTGCTGGCAAATACTTACTACACCCGGGATCGAAGATATTGCTGACATGTTAGAGGCTGCATACGAAAAGCCTTATTCAGTTAATGGGGTAGGGTGAGTAGTGAGGCTGAGGATTTTTGTGTGATATGAGATTGTTAATCTTCAGTTATCGTAAAGTGATGTCTCATTAAGTCAGTATTATTTGCATCATTTATTATAGAAATTAATACATCATATATAGCAGTTAGCTCATCTAGACTATGGAAAGCGCTCTTTCTGTTTATACGCTTACACATATCAAAAATATCTTCTTGGACTTCTTCAGCATGGTTAATTTTTTCTTTAGTGAGTGTAATTAACTTTCGAATATCACCTTCTATTACTTCGCTATTCTGATCGAGTGATTTGATAGACCCTTCCGACAATTTCAATATTTTTTTAAAATTATTTAGGGTCTGTTGACACTTACTGTTCATAATTAACCCTATAACGGTAGCCATAAAAATATACAGGCTAAGGCAACAGAACTTTGATAATTTCTTTTGAGCTTGTCATATCGAGTAGCTATTCCTCT